>CALMBS010000029.1 GCA_937860285.1 uncultured Chloroflexota bacterium | reverse complement strand
ATAGATGATGGATAGGCAGGCCAGCGTCAGCAGCGGCATGACGACGATGCCCGCGTGACGGCCATAGTCACCAACCGGGCAAACCACAAGGATTTCAAGCGCCCCAAGGCCCCCAAGGTGGACAAGTGGGTGTGGCATACCCTGGATGGCCTCAAGATGGAACCTCACGAGGCCGAGTCAATGGAGCTGGCGGGGGCACGTTGAGAGTCACCCAAGAGGCGCCAAGAGAAGGCCAGAGGCCGGGTTTCGGTTTCGTCAACATTGACAAAACCGGTAAACCCCTCGTGAATCTGGCTGCAGCCTTGGCCTACCTGGACGCGGAGATCCTCGCACTCCTGGCCGGCTGCACCCCTGCGGAAGTTGACGAGCTGGTGACGCACTTGGGGGGCATCCTGTGAAGGCGTGCCAGGCTATCAGGAAAGACGGCACACCCTGCCGCGGCATCCCCGGGAAGGACGGCTATTGCATCGGGCATCGGCCGGGCGCAGCTGCAGCCAGGGCCCGCGGCGGCCAGAACAGCAGCAAGAGGGCCCGCCTTGCCCGGCGCCTAGATCCTCGCCTTGTGCCCATCTGCGAACTACTGGCCGAGGCCATCGTTGATTGCTATTCAGGGAACCTCAGGCCCGCGGCCTTGTCCGCGATGGCGGCAGCGGCCAGCGCCCTCACGCGCATCACCGAGAGCATTGAACTTGAGGCGCGGATATCTGCCCTCGAGGGGAAGGAAGAGATGTGTCATTGGAAGGCCGAGTCGAAAAACTGGAAGAGGTAGCGGGCATCGTCCCAGGGTGCAAGCCTCTCGAACAGTGGACGGACGCGGAGCTTTGCGATGTGGTATGGCCTGACGGCCGATGGCGGGCCTGGACGGATGCGGAACTTGACTCGCAGCTGCGCCTTCAGATAGCCGCATCCATACGCGGCAAGACAGACGACGAGCTGCGGGAGATCATCGCCCAGGGCAAGGCATGATGGCCGAGGCCCACTCAAGCGCCGAGGCGGTACTCACCCAGTATTTCAATGGTCCCTCGTGGCGCACCATGAGCCAGACACAGATAGACGACGCAATACGGCATCTTGCCGGGAAAGGTGAACATGAAACTAAGGAGTAAGGCGTCCCCAGGCACCGGCGTCAGGAACATCCACAGCTTCAACTTGCCGCAACCGGACTACCGGGTTATGAGCCGATACGAGATCGGCGGCGAGGCGGTGGAGATCCCTGACGTTGATGCGGAGCGCATTCTGAGAATGCACGACGGTATCGAGAAGGTGGAGTGACAGGGCCCTCGTGGTTCTGGACACGACGACGCACGAAAGAAGGACAAGAGCATGAAGTTGAAGAGAAAGCCAGATCACCACACCGGCATGATGATGCCCCCCAGGACATACAGCGTCGCGGCGCTCAACGCGCACAAACTGATGCTGGACTATCGCATCGGCGGCACCGTGGTGGACGTGCCCGACACTGATGCCCGGGCGCTCTTACTGATGCACGAGGATCTCGAAGTTGTCGAATAGCACGGCACTCGCAGATCAACTACAGCACCAGCGCGAACGCCTGGCAGCCCTTGAGGGGCAGCGGTCCACGCTTCGCGAAGAGGCCGAGGACTTGGCCGAGAAGCGGCTGCAGCTGGCACCCCTGGCCCACGTTGACGGCGATGCCAGGGCACAGAAGGAACTCAAGAGGGCCGCGGCGAGGATCTCCGAGATAGACGGCGAGGTGACGGAGTTGATCATCGCCATTGAGGATCTCAAGAAGCGCATCACCCGCACCGAAGCCGAGCGTGAGACAGCCCGGCGCCAGGGCATCGCCCGGGAGATCCTCACCATGTTGGATGCCCACGCTGCGGACGGCCAGGCCTTCGAGGATGCCTGTGCAGCCGCAGCTGCAGCCCTGAGCCGCATAGAGGCCCGCAGTAAGGACATGAACGGCAAGGCGAGGGCCATCGGGCCTGAGTACGTCAACAGCTTCAGCAGCCGAGGCTTGTCGGCGCACCTGTCACGGCGCCTCTACGCGCACTTCAAGCCGTACGACGTGGTGGAGCTGATAGCGCCACTCAGCGGCCGCGGCCTGGGCGAGCTGCTCACCGACTCCCGGCACACCTTCGAGAAGATGGCAGACTGACATCCCCCCTGGGCAGGCCGGTGGACTTCGACTTCACCATCGGCCTACCCGTTCAACACCTCCTGTATAGGCTGGCAGGGCCCGGAACCTTCTCCCCGGGCCCTCCAGCCATCTTCACGAGATAGGCCCAGGACAGCCCCTTGCCCGGGCAGCCTGTACGATCCCTCACCCCCTGCCCGATTCTGCACAAAACTGAGCGTGGGACCACGGCTGACAACGGACCTTGGCAGGCCGTGAGCGTGGACGGACAACCACCACGAGGGATGTATCGCATGACCCCGATTTGGAAGTAGACATAACAGCCCATTTCATGAGGCACTTCGCAAAAGGACGCATTCGCGAAATGGTCTCCAGTGAAGATCAAAGACGACTAACGTAGTCGTGTATCGTGGTGGACCATGGGGAGCTGGTGGACCTGGCCCTGGGCGGTCGCATCCCAGGGACCTTGGCAGCCGGGACCTGGGTGCAGGGATCTCCGGCTCCAGCTCCTCCAGGTCCCTGGGCCGGGTACTTGACAGGGATGGTCCGGCGAGTATAATAGCCAGTGGAAAGCTTTGTTGACAAACTTGTTAACTTGTGATACCATGTAGGTGGGAGTAGCCTATGAAAAACCCGACATCGCCATCAGTGGTCCGGACGAAGTTGGCCCGGATATCCAAGGCCTCATACCAGGTCCTCTATGCCCGTGTGCTGGAGAACGGCACCAGCATCGAGGTCGAGATAGACAGGCTCTTGAACCTGGACAGGGAGAGGCAACTGGAGATGGTGGTCACGCCGACCGCAATAGAGGCACCGCCTGCCGACACCATG
>CALMBS010000028.1 GCA_937860285.1 uncultured Chloroflexota bacterium | reverse complement strand
TCCCGCCAACGGCTTTTCCCCGCTGATAGATCCCTTCCCCGCCAACCGCGGCATCACCAGTGAGCTCTACGGCAGCGGGCTGGAGCTGAGACTGCTGCAGGAGATCATGCTCGGGATCGGGGGGTGGCGGCTGCTGGCGTCCCTGGGCATCGAGCCGGAGGTCTGTCATCTGAACGAGGGGCACGCCGCCTTCGCGGTGCTGGAGCGCGCCCGGAGCTTCATGGAGAAGTCGGGTTTGCCCTTCGAGCCATCGCTGTCCGTCACCCGGGCCGGCAACCTCTTCACCACCCACACCGCGGTGGCTGCCGGTTTCGACCTCTTCCCTCCGTCCCTCATCGGGCAATACCTGGGCGGTTACGCGCAGAGGAAGCTGGGCCTCACACTCGGCGATCTGCTGGCCCTGGGCCGGCGAAACCCGGATGACCCGGCCGAGGGCTTCAACATGGCCTACCTGGCCGCTCGCGGCAGCGGGGCCATCAACGGCGTGAGCCGCCTGCATGGCCAAGTGAGCCGTCGCATCTTCTCCCCCCTCTTCCCCCGCTGGCCGGAAGAAGAGGTGCCGGTCGGGCATGTGACCAACGGGGTCCACATGCCGAGCTGGGACTCGACGGCGGCCGACGATCTGTGGACGGAGGCCTGCGGCAAGGACCGCTGGCAGGGGACCACCGCCGACCTTGACCAGCACATCCACCGCGTCCCTGACGCCCGGCTGTGGCAGATGCGCAAGGAGGGAAGCGCCTCCTTCGTCAAGTACGTCCGGGAGCGGTTCTCCCTGCAACTCGCGGCCGCCGGGGCGCCGCCGGCGGAGATTGAGGAAGCGGGGCGTGTCTTCGACCCGGATTCGCTGACCCTGGGTTTCGCCCGTCGCTTTGCCACCTACAAGCGGCCCAATCTCCTGCTGCACGACCCGGCCCGGCTGCTGCGCCTGCTGACGAACCCGGAACGCCCGGTGCAGCTGGTCATCGCCGGCAAGGCGCATCCGGCCGACCAGCCGGGGCAGGACCTGATCCGGGAATGGACCCGCTTCATCCGGCAGACAGAGGCCCGCGCCCGGGTGGTCTTCCTGGCCGACTACGACATGCTGCTCACAGAGCAGATGGTCCAGGGGGTGGATGTCTGGATCAACACGCCGCGAAGGCCATGGGAGGCCAGCGGGACCAGCGGCATGAAGGTCCTGGTCAATGGAGGCCTGAATCTCTCGGAGCTGGACGGCTGGTGGGCGGAGGCGTACATGCCCGAGGTGGGGTGGGCCCTGGGAGACGGGCGCGAGCATGGCGACGACCCGGCGTGGGACGCCGTCGAGGCCAGCGCCCTCTATGACCTGCTGGAACACGAGGTCGTCCCCGAGTTCTATGCCAGGGACCCCAGCGGCATCCCCACCGCCTGGGTGGCCCGAATGCGGGAGAGCATGGCGCGGCTGACACCAGTCTTCTCCGCCAACCGCACGGTGCGCGAGTACACCGAGATCCACTACCTGCCAGCGGCGGCGGCCTACCGGGATCGCGCCGCCGACGAGGGGGCAATGGGCCGGCAGATAGCCGCCTGGCGGCGCAGTCTGGAGGAGAACTGGGCAGCGCTGCGCTTCGGCGAGGCGACGGTCCGGACCGCCGGGGGCCAGCACACGTTCGAAGTCCAGGTCTTTCTCGGCGCCCTTGACCGGGACGAAGTGAAGGTGCAGCTATATGCCGACGGAGTTGACGGCGGCGCCCCGGTGCGCCAGGACATGGCGCTGCTGCGGCCGGTGCCCGGAGAGGCCAACGGCTTCGTCTACGGCGCGGACGTGCCCGGCGACCGCCCGGGGGCGGACTACACTCCGCGGGTGGTGCCGCACCGTCCGGGGGTCGCGGTGCCCCTGGAAGCCGCGCACGTACTCTGGCAGCGATAATCAGGAGACGTCATTCATGAAGACAACCGGCCGGCACGTTCTGACCATCAACGGCGGCTCGTCGAGCATCAAGTTCGCGCTGTTCGAGGACGGCGGGTCCCCCCGGCGGGTCCTCAAGGGCGAGATCCAGCGGATCGGGCTCCCGGATGCCGCCTTTCGGGTGAACGGCCCGGACCCGGCGCAAAACTTCTCCCGGCCGGTGGCGGCGCCGGACCACGCGGCCGCAGTGGAGACTCTGATGGACTGGCTCGAGGCCCGCGGCGATGGTGAGGCGCTGGCGGCGGTGGGGCACCGCGTGGTGCACGGAGGGCCGAAGTACTCCGCGCCGCAGCGGATCACCGCGGCGATGCTCGAGGAGCTGCGGAGGCTCAGCCCGTACGATCCGGAGCACCTGCCGGAGGAGATCCGGCTGGTCGAGGCCTTCCATGGGCGTTTCCCCGGCCTGCCGCAGGTGGCCTGCTTCGACACCGCCTTCCACCATGACCTGCCGCGCGTGGCCCGGCTGCTGCCGATCCCGCGCCGCTACGATGCGCAGGGGGTGCGGCGGTACGGGTTCCACGGGCTGTCCTACGCGTTCCTGATGGGAGAGCTGGCCCGCCGGGCGGGACCGGAAGCGGCGCAGGGGCGGGTCATCCTGGCGCACCTCGGCAATGGTGCCAGCCTGGCCGCGGTGCGCGGCGGGAAGCCGGTGGACACCAGCATGGCCTTCACCCCGGCGGCCGGGGTGCCGATGAGCACCCGCTCCGGCGATCTCGACCCGGGGCTCATCTGGTACCTGGCTCGCACCGAGGGCCTCGATGCCCGGGCATTCAACGAGATGGTCAACTCCCGGTCCGGGCTGCTCGGCGTGTCGGAGACCAGCCCCGACATGCGTGACCTGCTCCAGCGCGAAACGGACGACGTTCGGGCGGCCGAGGCCGTGGCCCTGTTCTGCTACCAGGTCAAGAAATGGATCGGGGCCTTCGCGGCGGCGCTGGGCGGGCTGGACACGCTGGTCTTCGCCGGCGGCATCGGGGAGAATGCGCCGGCGGTCCGCGCCCGGGTCTGCGATGGCCTGGGGTTCCTGGGGATCGAGCTTGCAGCGGAGCGCAACGGGGCCAGCGAGGGGCTGATCTCCGCGGCCTCCAGCCGGGTGGCGGTCCGAGTCATTCCCACGGATGAAGAACAGATGATAGCCGAGACGGTCCGGCAGGTCCTCGGCTTTGGACCAGGAGAGGAGGATTGAGTAATGGGTACCCAGACACTGTCCCCCGAGCTGCTCGACAAGATGGATGCCTACTGGCGCGCCGCCAACTACCTGTCGGTGGGCCAGGTCTATCTCTATGACAATCCGCTGCTCAAGGAGCCGCTGAAGGCGGAGCACGTGAAGCCGAGGCTGCTGGGCCACTGGGGCACCACGCCGGGCCTGAACTTCATCTACGTCCACCTCAACCGGATCATCCGGGAGCATGACCTGAACATCATCTACGTTACAGGACCCGGCCATGGCGGACCCGGCCTGGTGGCCAACACCTACCTGGAGGGCACCTACAGCGAGCTCTACCCCGAGGTCTCACAGGATGAACCGGGGATGAAGAGGCTGTTCACCCAGTTCTCCTTTCCCGGCGGCATCCCCAGCCACACCGCTCCGGAGACGCCGGGCTCCATCAACGAGGGCGGCGAGCTAGGCTACTCCCTGTCGCACGCCTTCGGCGCCGCTTTCGACAACCCTGATCTGCTGGTGGCCTGTGTCGTCGGCGACGGCGAAGCGGAAACCGGGCCGTTGGCCACCAGCTGGCACTCGAACAAGTTCCTCAATCCGGCCCGCGACGGGGCGGTGCTGCCCATACTGCACCTCAACGGCTACAAGATCGCGGGCCCCACCGTGCTGGGGCGCATCAGCCACGGGGAGCTGGAGAGCCTCTTCCGCGGCTACGGCTACTACCCCCACTTCGTAGAGGGCGATGACCCGGAGACCATGCACCAGCTCATGGCGGCCACGCTCGATACCGTGGTGGCCGGGATCAGGGACATACAGATCAAGGCCCGCAGCAGCGGCTTCTCCGGGCGGCCCCGCTGGCCCATGATCATCCTGCGCACTCCCAAAGGCTGGACCGGGCCGAAGGAGGTGGACGGGTTGCCGGTCGAGGGAACCTTCCGCGCCCACCAAGTGCCGGTCACCGATATCGCGCAGAAGCCCGGGCACATCCAGATACTGGAACGATGGATGAAAAGCTACCGGGCCGAGGAACTGTTCGACGCGAACGGCCGGCTCATCCCCGCGCTGGCAGAGCTGGCGCCGAAGGGACAGCGGCGCATGGGGGCCAACCCCCACGCCAACGGCGGCCTGCTGCTGCGCGACCTCAGGCTTCCCGATTTCCGGGACTACGCCGTCCCGGTGCCCGCGCCGGGCACGGTGGAGGCCGAGGCCACCCGGACCCAGGGGGCTTTCCTCCGGGACGTCATGAAGCTCAACCTGGATCAGCGCAACTTCCGCGTGTTCAGCCCCGACGAGACCGCGTCCAACCGGTGGGCAGCGCTGTTTGACGTGACTGATCGCTGCTCGACCGCCGAAGTGATCCCCATCGATGACCACGTCTCCCCGGACGGCCGGGTGATGGAGATGCTCAGCGAGCACCAGTGCGAGGGGTGGCTGGAAGGCTACCTGATGACGGGCCGGCACGGCTTCTTCTCCAGCTACGAGGCGTTCATCCACATCGTAGACTCCATGTTCAACCAGCATGCCAAGTGGCTGCACGTTTCCAGGCACGTCCCATGGCGGCGTCCCATCGCGTCCCTCAACTACCTCCTGTCATCACATGTATGGCGCCAGGACCACAACGGCTTCAGCCACCAGGATCCGGGGTTTATCGATCACGTCGTGAACAAGAAGTCGGACGTGGTCCGCGTCTACCTGCCGCCGGACGCAAACACCCTGCTCTCGGTGACCGATCACTGCCTGCGCAGCCGCAACTACATCAACGTCATCGTGGCCGGCAAACACCCCGAGCCGCAGTGGCTGGACATGGACGCCGCCGCAAAGCACTGCGCCGCCGGACTCGGTATCTGGGAGTGGGCCAGCAACGACCGGGGCGGCGAACCCGACGTGGTGATGGCCTGCTGCGGCGATGTTCCCACGCTGGAGACGCTGGCCGCGGTCGAGATCCTGCGCCAGCACTTCCCCACCCTCAAGGTCCGTGTCGTCAACGTGGTGGACCTGATGGCGCTGCAGCCGCCCCTTGAGCACCCGCACGGGCTGAGCGACAGGGACTTCGACCTCATCTTCACCAGGGACAAGCCCATCATCTTCGCCTTCCACGGCTATCCCTGGCTGATACACCGCCTGACGTACCGCCGCACCAACCACGACAACCTGCACGTCCGCGGCTTCAAAGAGGAGGGGACGACGACCACCCCGTTCGACATGGTGGTGCTGAACGATCTGGACCGCTTCCACCTGGTCGGGGACGTGATCGACCGTGTGCCTGGCCTCAGCCCGCAGGCGGCCTA
>CALMBS010000027.1 GCA_937860285.1 uncultured Chloroflexota bacterium | reverse complement strand
ATTGTCAACGACCGCACCTTCCACCGTTGCCTGCTGGTGGTGGACGACCGCAGCTGCGGTGACCTGCTCCGCGACGGCGACATCGACGGGGTAGTGAGGAAGGCCATCCGGCTCGGCCTGGACCCGGTGCGCGCCATCCAGATGGCTACCATCAACCCGGCGCAGTACTTCCGACTCGACGGCCAGGGGGCGGTGGCCCCGGGCTACCGCGCCGACCTGATGGTGTTCTCCAGCCTGGGGGACCTGGACATCGGCATGGTATTTCACCGCGGCCGCCTGGTGGCCAGGGACGGACAGGCCCTCTTCAACATACCGGCTGGCGGGGACGGCCTTCTCACCGGTACGGTCAGGCTGGGCCCGTTTCAGATGAGCGGGCTGCGGATACCGGCACACAGGAGGAGTCAGCCGGTCATCGAGGTGGTGCCGGGCCAGATCACCACCATCAAGTCGCCGGCCGAAGGGCGGGTACTGGACGGCGCCGTTGTCGGCGATGTCGAGCGGGACATCCTCAAGCTGGCCGTCGTGGAGAGGCACAGCGGCAGCGGCCGCACCGCCGCCGCGCTGGTCAAGGGTTTCGGGCTCACGCGCGGCGCCCTGGCATCGTCCATAGCCCACGATGCCCACAACATCGTGGCTGTGGGGGTGGAGGACGATGACCTGTACACCGCGGTGAGGGAGCTGGAGAGGCTGCAGGGAGGCCTGGTGGCCGTCGCCGAAGGCCGGGTGCTGGCCTCGCTGCCCCTGCCCGTGGCCGGCCTCCTGTCGGATGAGCCGCTGGAGACGGTGGTGGAAGGGTTGGGCCGGGTGGAGGCGGCCGCCGCAGCGCTGGGATGCACCCTGGCATCGCCCTTCAGCACCCTCTCCTTCCTGGCGCTGCCGGTTATCCCGCAGGTGCGCCTGACGGACCTGGGCCTGGTGGATGTCGAACGCTTTGAGCTGGTCTAGCGGAGAGCAGGGCAGGGCTGCCCTGAAGGCTAGGTCTTGGTGACTTCGCTGGCCAGCCATTCCATGGCCGCCTGCCTGGTGTCGAAGGTGCGGATGTTCATGCCGGAGAAGCGGCTGACGGCCCTCACCATGAAGCCGATCATGTTCTCGGGCCCCACCACGGCGGTGGCCTTGATGATGGGCAGGATGGCCTTGGAGTGGGTCTTGGCCGCCTGGAGCGATGTTGGGGACACATGGGTGTTGCTGATGTCGAGGAGCAGGCCGTGCGGTTTCTCGATGCCGCTCCGCATCTTGAGGAGCTGCAGGATCTCCTTCTCGTCCTGCATATTGGAGGCGTCCACCACCACGATGGTGACCCCCCGGTGGGTGGTCTGGTAGAACCTACTCTCCACTCTGGCCCCTCCTGGCCGCCGGGCAGCCATGGCTGCCCGGCGGCGGCGCCGATCCCGGGCTGATGCGGCCGGCTAGCGTTTGGAAAGCTCCGCGGCCAGGTACTCCATGGCCTCTTCCCTGGTATCGAAGGTGCGGATGTTCATGCCGGAGAACCGGCTGACGGCCCTCACCATCATGCCCACCATGCTGCCGGACCCCACCACCGCCGTGGCCTTGATGAATGACTGCACCTGCTTCGCGTCCCCCTTGGCCACAGCCAGGGAAGTGGGAGATATATGGGCGTTGGTGACGTCCACCAGCAGGCCGTGGGGCTTCTCGTCGCCGGTCCTGGTCCGCAGCAGCCTGATGATCTCCTTCTCATTGTCCAGGTTGGTCAGGTCGACCAGAGTAACGTCATGCCCCCGGTAGGTAATGGACCGGTATCTCTGCTCCAATATCGCTCCTCCGGGCTCCCAGCGACCGGAGTATAGTATCCACCGATGCGAAGGTCAAGAGGGTGCGCCTCGGGCCGGCCGGGGAACTGATATGGGGACTGCGGCCCTCCGGGATGCGGTCATCGAGGCGGAGCGGGCTAGAGGGTCGTGTCCGGCCAGACCTTCTGGCCGGCGGCCACCCGGCTTCCGGTGGTCACCACCACGCTGTCACCGACCACTGCCCCGGCTTCGATGACGCAGCCGTCGCCGACGGTGGTCTTCCCTCCGATCACGCAGTCCCGTACGGTGGCGCCCCTGCCGATGCGGGCGCCGGTCCAGATGATGGCCCGGTCCACGGTGGAGCCGTCCAGGACGGTGCAGCCGTCACCGAGCACGGCCGGGCCCTTGATGCGGGCCCCGGCGCCGATGGTGCAGTCTCTGCCGAACAGGACCGGCCCATCGACGGCGGCTGACGGGTCGAGGCGAGCCGCGGCGCCGCCCCCGGGGCGGGCGCTCTGCAGGTGACTGGCGCATTTCCCCTCCAGGAGGTCGTACTGGACCTGGCGGTACTTGTCCGGGGTCCCGATGTCGATCCAGTAGTCGGTGGTGGGAAAGGCATACACCGGGGCCCCTGCGGCCAGAAGCCCGGGGAATACCTGTCTCTCGAACATGCAGGGCTGGCCCTTTGGCACCCGGTCCAGGACCGACGCGTCGAGGACGTAGATCCCGGCGTTGATCATGTTGGTGGGCGCCTCGTGGCGCGGGGGCTTCTCGATGAAGCGCTTCACCCGCCCATCGGGTGCGGTCTCCACCACCCCGTAGGCGGACGGGTCCTCGACGGGGGTGAGAGCGATCGTGGCCACGGCGCCGCTCCGGCGGTGGAAGTCCATCATGGCCCGCAGGTCGATGTCGGTAAGGATGTCACCGTTGAAGACGAAGAAGGAGCCGTCCAGGCGGGGTTCGGCGTTCTTGACCGCGCCAGCCGTGCCCAGGGGCGTTTCCTCCATGACGTAGGTCAGCTTCACCCCGCAGGCGCTGCCGTCCCCGAACTGGCCCCCGATCCTGTCCGGAAGGTAGCACAGGGTCACCACTATGTCGTCCACCCCGTGGCTGGCCAGGTAGGCCAGGAGATGGGCCAGGAAGGGCCGGTTCAGGATGGGCACCATGGCCTTGACCGTGTTGCACGTCAGGGGCCTCAGCCGGGTACCTTCGCCTCCTACCAGAAGCACCGCTTTCATGTACGTCACAGATTATACATGGAGGGCAGTAGCGCCCTCAAGCTGGATGCGGGCCGCCCGGCCGCTCCCGGCCCGCACCCGCTTCACCTTGACTTCAGCATGCGAAAAAGCGTATCATACCCCCTTGAGGCCGAACGAAAATGCCTAAGAGAACCTATCAGCCCAAGAGACTGCACCGGAAGAGAGTACACGGCTTCCGAGTTCGGATGAGAACTCGTGGGGGGCGGGACGTGTTGAAGTCGAGAAGGCTGGCTGGCCGTCATCGGTTGACGGTATAGCTACGTCCCTGATCGCTCTTGCCCGCGTTCGCAATGAGAAGGGAACAACGCCTCACCCGCGGCGGGGACTTCGCCAGGGTGTACGACCACGGCAAGTCCTGGGTCAACAACCTTCTCGTGATGAGGGCCATCCCCAGTGAGCTCGACCGGACCAGGATCGGGTTCTCAGTCAGTAAGCGCGTCGGAAATGCAGTTGTGCGCAATCGCGTCAAGAGGATGCTGCGGCAGGCCGTACTGGATGGCACATGGGACGCGGGATGGGATGTGGTCATCATCGCCCGCTCCGCGGCCGCGGACAGCGACTTCCACCAGCTGGGCTCGGCTATTGAGGACCTGGGGCGGCGGTCCGGGCTCAGGAGGCCCGCTTGAGGACGCTGGCGCTGGGACTGATACGAGGCTACCAGCTGACGTGGTCCAGGATCATGCCGTCGGTGTGCCGCTTCACTCCATCGTGTTCACACTACACTTACGAGGCCATTCAGAGGTACGGCCTCTTCAAAGGAGTTTTTCTGGGCAGCCGGAGGATAATGCGCTGCCACCCCTTCCATCCCGGCGGCTACGACCCCGTTCCGTGATGGCGCCGTCTTCAACCATGGGAAAGAACCGGCTTCATGCTCTCTAGGGCCACGTTGCCGAGACTGTCTCGGCCTCTGCTGCTTCTGGTGATTGTGGCCATTGCCCTCGGTGCCGTCGGGTGTTCGGCGGCGCCCAGCCGGGGCTGGTCCGGCCCCCTCGTCTCTGAAAACGTCCTGTACGTGGGCACCATCCAGGGAAAAGTGGTGGCCTATGACGTGGTGGGTGAGGGACAGATATGGGCGCGCACGGTGGCCGAGGCTGCCGGGGGCGGCGGCATGTCTTGCGTGGGCAGTTGCTCCGGCGGCATGTCGACTGCTATGAGCCTCTACGGCACGCCCGCCGTGCGGGGCGACCGGCTCTACATTGGGACTTACAGCACCGGTGAGGTGATGTGGGTGGCCCTGGATGGATCGGCGGTCAGTTCCCTGACCTACAAGACGGGCAAGGACATCGTCGGCAGCGTGACCATCGATGGGGACACGCTGTACGTCGGCAACTCCGCCGGCAAGGTGTATGCGCTGGACCTGACGGTGTCGGATTTCAGCGACAGCCTGAAGGAAGGATGGCCCTTCGAGACCGGGGGCAAGATCTGGTCCACCCCCGTGGTGAAGGACGGCGTGGTTTATGTCAGCTCGGCGGACCACAAGCTGTATGCCATAGACGCCGCGAGCGGCAACGAGATCTGGCGTTTCGAGATCGACGCGGCCTTCATGTCCACGCCCCTGGTGGACAACGGGACAGTGTACATCGGCGGCTGCGACCGCAAGTTCTACGCGGTGGCGGCAGCCACGGAAGAGGAGCGCCTGGCGGCCGGGGCGCGGGACCCGGAGGCCCCTTCTGAGCTCACCCGCGAAGCGTCATGCGTCTTTGACGGCGCCGGCAACTGGTTCTGGACCCAGGCCATGGCCTACAACGGCCAGATCTGGGTGGGGTGCCTGGACCACAGGGTCTACATCCTCGACGCCGGCACCCTGGAGAAGGTGGGGGAGGTGAAGACCGGCGGCATGGTCTATGCCCCTCCTGTCGCCGCCAACGGGCTGGTGGTGGTGGGGTCGCGCGACGGCTGCATCTACCTGATCGACCCCGAGACGCTGGAATGCTCGGGGTACTCCATCGACCCCGAGAAGGACCGCGACCGCGTGACCCAGGTATATGCCTCGGACCCCGAGACCGGTGAAGTGGTGAAGACCAGGGAGGAGCCCGAGCATGCCCCTGCGCCCATACTGGCTCCCCTGCAGGTGGACCCCTCCGGCGACGTGGTCTACATTCACGCCCAGGACGGCAAGCACATCATCCATGCCTTCAGCTTATCGACGCGCGACGTCCTCTGGAGCTTCCGGACGGACGAGATCAATGAGGATTGAGGCGGGACCTTGGGATTCTTGAACCTCATCCTGCTGCAGCCGATCCTCAACGTCCTGCTGGTCCTGACCAACATCCTGTTCGGCAACTTCGGGCTGGGCATCATCGCCCTCACCCTCCTGGTCCGGCTGATCATGCTCCCGCTGACCCTGTGGCAGCTCCGCGGCAGCAAGAAGCAGTCCGAGGCCATGGCCGCCATGAAGCCGAAGCTGGACCAGCTGAAGAAGAAGTACGCCAAGAACCCCCAGAAGCAGCAGCAGGAGATGATGAAGCTCTACAAGGAGGCCGGCATCACCCCGCTGGGCTGCCTGGCGTCGCCGATGCTCGTTACCACCGTCATCCAGCTTCCCATCTACGTGGCGCTGTACCGGGCCATCATCCAGGCGCTGGCCGCCACGCCGCAGGACTTCCTGGGGCTGTCCCAGAACCTGTACTCGTGGGCGGCCGCCAATCAGGGCCTGCCCATATCCGAGAGCTTTCTCTGGCTGGACCTGACCGCCCGGGACCCCTACTACATCCTGCCCATCCTGGTAGCGGCCACGCAGTGGCTGTCCCAGAAGATGATGACGCCGCCTACGGCGGACGCGCAGCAGCAGAGCACCAACCGCATGATGCAGATCATGATGCCGCTGTTCATGGCCTTCATCACCGTCACCCTGCCTTCGGGCCTGGGTATCTACTTCCTGATGACCAGCATCATCATGATCGTCGTCCAGTACTTCATCTATGGCTGGAAGAACGTCCTGGCCAAGGCCCCGGCACCCGAACCGGCCCTGGCGGCGAAGGATACCAAGGGCGAGAAGGCCAAGGGCAGCGCCAAGCGGCCGGCGCCGGCCGCCCCGGCCGGGGCCGCGAAAGAGGAGAAGAAGGGGTGGCGGGGGCTTCTGGACCGGCTGAAACCACAGGATACTGACGAGAACGGTGACAAGGATGGCTGAGGCGGCCGCGCCCGGCCGGCCCTGGACTGATCTCTGACCCGGAGGATGTAGCACATGGAAAGCCTCGAGATAAGCGCGAAGACAGTGGAGGAAGCCATCGAGCGTGGCCTCCAGCAGCTGGGCCTGGCCCGGGACCAGGTAGAGTGCGTGGTGGTGAACAAGGGCAAGTCCGGCTTCCTGGGGATGCGGGCTGAAGACGCCGTTGTCCGCCTCACGCCTCTGATTTCAGAGGCCCTGGTTTCAGGGGTCCTGCCTTCAGTGGCTGAGCCGCAGGCTGACGCCCTGGAGGATGCCGCCGGGGCTGCCGTGGGGGCGGAAGGCCTGCCGGCCGCCGCCAAGGCGGCCCTCGAGGAGATACTGGATCGCATGAGGATCGTGGCCCGCGTGGAGCTGCGGATGGGCACGCAGGAGGAGGAAGGCGAGTCCGGCATCCCTCCCATTGCGTTGGATGTCGATGGGGAGGACCTGGGCATCCTCATCGGACGCCGGGGCGAAACGCTGGCCGCGCTGCAGTATATCCTGCGGCTCATTGTGGCCCACCAGCAGAAGGCCAGGGTGCCGCTGACCGTGGATGTCGAGGGCTACAAGCGGCGGCGCTACGGATCACTGAGGGAGCTGGCCGCCAGGATGGCGCAGCAGGCGGTCTCCACCCGGCAGTCGAGGACCCTGGAGCCTATGCCGGCCGACGAGCGGCGCGTGGTGCACCTGGCCCTGGCCGTGCACCCCGACGTGGTCACCCAGAGCGTGGGTGAAGGCGAGCTGCGCAAGGTGGTCATCCTGCCCCGCAAGAGGTAGGGGGCGGCCCTGCCGGCCGGCCCGGGG
>CALMBS010000026.1 GCA_937860285.1 uncultured Chloroflexota bacterium | reverse complement strand
CCAGCTTCTCCACCCCCATGGACTCCGCGATGACCAGCTTCTCCCTCAGGCCGACGCTGCGGCCGAAGGCCAGCAGCAGCAGGGTGGCGCTGGACATGAAGCCGAAGCCCCCCACCTGCATCAGCACCAGCAGGACCGCCTGGCCGAAGGCGCTGAAGTGCGTCCCGGGGTCAACGACGGTGAGCCCGGTGACGCAGGTGGCGGAAGTGGCCATGAAGAGGGCGTTGGGGAAGCTGGTCCACGAGCCGTCCCGGGAGGAGACCGGCAGCGTGAGGAGCGCGGCACCGATGGCGATGATGACCGCGAACCCCCAGATGACTACGGCGATCGAGATGTTCTGGACCCTGGGGACGCGCGCCAGGGCCAGCGGGATGCGCCATGGCTCCACCCGCGGGACACGGAAGATCTTGTCCCCCAGCTTCTGGAACCGCTGGAATTCCTTTCGTGGCTGCATACTGATCACCCGCCTGGCGCGGTGCTCATGCGCCGGGCCCGGGCCGTGCAATCAAGAGGGAAGTATAGCACAACCGTCCCGGCGGCACGCGGGCCGGCCACAGCGTCGTGGCCGGCGGCCCGGTCAGGGCGGCCAGGCGCACCCGTTACTCGAAGACGACTTCGCCGCTCTTGCCCCCGCTCTTGCGGGCGAGTCGTATGCTCTCGATGCGCATCCGGGGGTCTACCCCCTTGCACATGTCGTAGATGGTCAGCGCGGCCACAGCCACGGAGGTGAGGGCTTCCATCTCCACCCCCGTCTTTCCGGTGGTCCTCACCGCAGCCGTGATGTTCACGGCCCGGCTCCTGGCGTCCAGGTCGAAATCGACCTTGACCTCAGACAGCAGGAGAGGATGGCAAAGCGGCAGCAGGGCCGGGGTCTGCTTCGCGGCCATGATGCCGGCCACCTGCGCGGCCGCCAGCACATCGCCCTTGGGCAGCGTCCCGTCGCGCAGCATCTTGAAGGTAGCCGCCTGCATCCTGACCGCACCCCGAGCCACGGCCTCCCGCTCGGTATCGGGCTTGCCGCCCACGTCTATCATGCGCACTCTGCCGCCCATAGCGTCTTACCCTCCTAGCTGCGTCATCGGCCGCGTCTGTCCGACCTCCCCCTGGCGAACGCGGTGGCCCTCCGGCTTCGCGGCCACCGCCTCCAGGACGAGCCGCCTGATGTCGTCGGGGGATGCCCCGGCCCGCAGGGCCGACCGCACGTCGATCTCCGCGCCGGCCAGGAGGCAGGGGAGCAGCTTCCCATCGGCGGTCAGCCTGAGGCGGTTGCACTTGAAACAGAAGTGATCGCTGACGGGAGTGATGAATCCGACCGTCCCCCTGGCGCCCGGCAGCCGGTAGTACCTGGCCGGGCCATTGCCCTCCGGCGGCTGGCAGGGCTCCAGCCGGCCGGCGGAGGAGACGATCTCCCGCATCTCCGTCGCGGGGACGAACTGCGGCTGCTCGCCGCCCTGCAGCAGCGGCATGAGCTCGATGAAGCGGACGTTCCAGCCCTCTCCGGTCAGGCGAACGAAGTCGAGCAGCTCATCGTCGTTGATGCCCCGCATGACCACCACATTGATCTTGATGGGGGCGAACCCCACCCTCTCCGCCTCACTGATGCCATCCATGACGTCCGGGAGCCGGTCGTGCCCCGTGATCTGCCGGAACTTCTCGCGCTTGAGGGAATCGAGGCTGATGTTGACCCGCGCCAGGCCGGCCTCCTTCAGCGCGGCGGCATGGCCCTTCAAGAGCACCCCGTTGGTGGTGAGCGACAGGTCCTCGATCTCCCTGACCCCGGCCAGCATCCGGACAAAGTCCACCAGGCCGGCCCTGGCCAGGGGCTCGCCCCCGCTGAGGCGCACCCGGTTGATGCCCATGCCGGCCGCCACCCGGACCACGCTCAGGATCTCCTCGTAGCGCAGGATGTCGGAGTGCGGCATGAGAGATATGCCCTGGGGCGGCATGCAGTATACGCAGCGCAGGTTGCAGCGGTCGGTCACGGAGACCCGGAGGTAGCTGATGGGCCGCTGGAAGGAGTCCGAGATCCCGCTCACGGCTGCATCCCCCGGCGCAGCCGCTGCAGCACGCCGGCGGCCTCCCGGGCGGCCCGCGCCCGGTGGCTGATCCGGTTCTTCTCCTCCAGCGTCAGCTCGGCCATGGTCCTCTTCAGCTCCGGGAGGTAGAACACCGGGTCGTAGCCGAAGCCCCCGCTACCCCGGGGCTCCAGGCTGATGACCCCGTCACACACCCCCTCACATAAGCCTACCACTTTTCGGCCGGACGCGATGGCAATCACGCAGCGGAAGCGGGCGGAACGGGCTTCCGGGGGCACATCCTGGAGCCGTGACAGCAGCAGGTCCACCTTGTCGGCATCGGTGGCCCCCTCTCCTCCGAAGCGGGCCGAGAGCGGGCCGGGGGCGCCCCCGAGGGCATCCACCTCCAGGCCGGAGTCATCGGCCACCACCAGGAAGCGATCGTCAACGGCATAGCCCGCGGCCTTGAGGCAGGCATTCTCCCGGAAGGTCTTCCCCGACTCCGTTACGTCACCCTCGATGCCCTCGGCATCGAGGGTCGTGACCTCAAAGCCGGAGCCCTGGAGGAGCAGGGAGAACTCCCGCGCCTTGCCGGCATTCCTGGTGGCCAGAAGAAGCCTGGGAATCAAGCGATCACCTGGGGCATGGTGGTGCAGTCCAAGGACGAGTATAGCACAGGGAGTTGTGGGCGGCAGAGGAGGGCTAGTAGTCGATGCCCTTCTTGGAAGGGATGCCCCTCTTGTGTGGGTGCTTGACTTCCTTCATCTCGGTCACCAGGTCGGCGATGGCGATGATCTCC
>CALMBS010000025.1 GCA_937860285.1 uncultured Chloroflexota bacterium | reverse complement strand
GTCGGAAGGTGATGCTGATCATCCGGGTGGAGTGGCTGATCGGCTCCAGTATGCCGATGACCACATTGATGACGCCGGTGACGGTGCCCTTGATCCCGTCGACGATCTTGCCTTTGAACATGAGCTTCATGCCCCTGACAAGCTCGCCGAAGTTGAGGTACTCGCTGATATAGTGCTTGAACCCGCGGCCCGTCAGACCCATCAGCTCGATGAAGAGCACCGCGATGACGGCCAGGGCCAGGGTCATATTCACGTCGGTGCTGGCGGACCGCAGCAGCGGCGGCGAGGCAGTGACCACGGCCACCTGCTCGCCTTCCTCGACCACGTCACCCACGTTTACCTCGTACTCCAGCTCCCCCTTGTTGGGGACGGTGATGGTCTTCTCGCCGTCGGCGGTCTGCAGCAGGATGATCTCCTGTTTCTCTTTCTCAATATGCAGGACCGCGGCCTCCTCGGCGTCCGCCCCTTCTTCCTCTTCCGCCGTGGCCTCGTGGTGCACCAGGAGCTCCGCCACCGTCCCGTCGGCGGGCGACTCAATGTAATCGTGGACGGTCACATTGAAGCTGGGGCCGTAGACCGGGAGCAGCGCCAGGTAGGCGTTGAACATGACGAAGATGAATATGGTGGCCACCACCGGGAAGAACCGGCGCCCGTTCTTGTGCCCGGCTACACCCTCGATGAAGCTGAGCAGCATCTCCAGCGCCATCTCCACCAGGCCCTGCAGACGCCCCGGGATAATCTTCATCTTGCGCGTGGCCAGGAAGGCGATCAGGCTCACCACCACGATGGTGATCCAGGAGGCGATCAGGGTATTGGTGATGGGGAAGATGCTGTCCCGGGCGAAGATGGTCTCGCCGCGGAAGAAGGATTCGATGTTAAGGGAAGGGACCTCCATTATCTTGGGGAGGAGGTGAATGTCCAGTCCCCGCCCGATGGCGCCTCCGGCAAGGGCGACGATGAACAGGATGAGGATAATGCCGCCGATCAGTCCACAACCCCGGCGGCCCATTACTCTTTGCCTCCCGGGGTCTTCTTGTCCTGATCTTTCATAAGCGGTTCTATCATTCTATAGATCCCCAGAGCTGCTACCACCAACCCCAGGACCACACCACTCAATGTAAAGATTATCGAGGTATTGAAGTGTCTGTCAAGCCAGACACCGAGCAGTATTCCGCCTGCGATGCAGAACACCACATACCAGCCGATGCCGATGAACCTGAACGCGTCAATCCATTTGTCCATGTGCTCTCCGTATGCAGGCTCGTCGTTTTCATGGCCGAATTCAGTATACTATGCTGTCTCTCGACGCGTCAACGGCACGGCCATGCTGGGGCGCATATTGACACCAATGGTCGATTGTGATACGGTCTCGGTGTGAACGCGGCGGACCGTTCCGACGGCCCAGGCCACGCCAGCCATGCAGAAGGGGATCGGACCACATCACATCCTGAAGGCGGGGTACCAGACATCAAGCTGGACGTCGATACTGCGAAAGGAGGAAGTGCCATGTCTACCTACGTGATTCTGGCTTGCTACACGGAGCAGGGGGCAAAGAGGATCCGCGAGATCGGGAAGGCTACCGAGCAATGGAAGGATGACATCGAGAAGGCCGGGGGGAAGCTGGTGTCCTTCTATTCCCTGATGGGCTCGTTCGACTTCGTGGTCATCGTGGAGTATCCCAACGACGAGTCGGCTCTGCAGCGGCTCCTTTCCCTGGCCATGCGCGGCGATTTCAAGACCACCACCTGCAAGGCCTTCTCCAGCGAGGAGTACGCCAAGATCGTCAAGAGGATCTAGCACAGCGGGGCCCGCGGGGGCCCGCCGCCCTGATAAACGGATTCCGCCAGTATGAGAAGAGGCACGCCTGATCGGGCGTGCCTCTTGCGTTCATGAGAGGCGCCGGCGAGCGGCGGCCCCCGGCTACCGCAGTGACGGCAACGGCGGCCTCAGCAGCAGCAGGGGCCTGGTGGACCCCTCCAGGATGTCGATGGCCACGCTGCCGAAGGCCCAGCGGCTGATCCCGGAGAAGCCGTGAGTGGCCAGGGCCGTCATGCCGATGGGGTTGTCACTGATGTAACTGAGTATCACCTCGGACGCCGGCTTCCCGGTCAACGAGACCGTGCTGACTTTGACCCCCTTGGAGGTCAGTTCCTTCTCCCGCTCGCTGAGGTAGAACTTGGTGGCCTCCGCCCGGCTCTCATTAAGCTTCTTGACGTCCTTCTCGTGGGCCCCGGCCTCCACATTGTCCCTGGCCACCGCCGGGTAGCCGATAGGCACGGTGACCTGCATCAGGACCACCTCGAGACCGGTCGCCAGGGCCAGGTCCCTGATGTGGGGCAGGATGCTCTCGGCCACAGGCGATCCGTCGAGCGGCACCAGGATGCTGAGCGCGCCCTCATCCAGGCGGGCGGCATGCCTCTCCCCGGTGCGGACCAGCAGGATGGGCGTGTTGCAGTGCAGCACCACCTTCAGGGCGACCCCCCCGAGGGACCAGCGGCTGGTGCCACTGGCGCCCCGCGAAGTCATGACGATCAGCCCGATGCGGTTCTTCTCCGAGAGATTCAGTACCTCATCGGCGATGTCTCCGATGACGCAGGTGCTGTCGACGTCCACGCCGGCCTTCTGCAGGTCCGCGGCCTGTTTTTCCAGGTAGACGGTGAGGGGCCGCACCATGGGGTCATCCGGCCCGCAGGCCGTCATCAGGGTTACCTTGCTGCCGAGCCGTTTCGCTATCCACTCTGCATATGGCAAAGCATGCTCGGCACGTCCGGAACCATCCAATGGAACCAGGATCCTGTCATACATGGGTACACCTCCCGTCAGCGTTTAGCCAAACCTGGGATCCAACACCTTTCGAGGTTCTTCGCGGAGCATGATACATCGACAGTGCTATTCCGTCAACTGGCATTGGCCCGGTTACGAATGGCATTGCCTTGACAACCCCGCCGATTGTGTGTTATACGGTAACCTACGCTGTCGTCCTGGCACTATCGCACGTATCCTGTAGACCGCGATGGTCCCAGCAGATGACTCCCGGCATCTGGGGCAGGGGCGAGAGGGTACCCGGCCGAGGGGGGTGTCGAACAGCATGTTCAGGTCGGCCGACGGCAAGTCGGACTATCCGTTCCAAGGTGGCGTCCCCGGCGTTGAGCCTGTCTCATTCACAGGTGCATGGCGCACTTGACGGCATTGTGAATCCGGAGGCACAGTCTAGGCGCAGTTGCAGACCGCCAGTTCGGAAAGGAGAGTCAAGATGAATCCCGATTTGGTGAAATGGCTAGCCGCGGGGGTGGTGGGGGGCTTCGGCTTCATGGGACCGGCGCTGGCGCTGGGACTCATCGGCCATTCCGCAATGCAGAGCCTGGGGCGCAACCCGGAATCGCGGAATGCAATCATGACCAACATGATACTGGTCGCCGCCCTCACTGAGGCCGTCGGTATCTATGCGCTGGTATCGGTCATCCTGATCGTTCTGGTGGCGTAGTAGAGCACGAGGTTCGGAAGGAGGAATCATGGGAGACTCTGGTTCCCAGGGGACGCCGTTCATGGTCGCCCTGGCGGTCCTGCTGTCTGGAATTGTGTTCATGATTGTCGTGGTGGTCACCGTGCTGGTCCTCGCCAAGCGGACGATGGACGAGGGGCTCGGCCTCGACGGATGGACCGGCACTCTCGT
>CALMBS010000024.1 GCA_937860285.1 uncultured Chloroflexota bacterium | reverse complement strand
ACAAGCTGGTGGTTATCATGGGCGAGGAGTGGCACACGGCTGAAGCTATGTGCCGCATCAGCGACCAGCTTCATAGCCAGGGCCTGAGGGACAGGGTGGTCATGTTCTGGAACGCCAACAACATCTTCGGCTTTGACCGTATCAACTGGCAGCGGCTGGCCTACACCACCACCATCACCACCGTCAGCCGGTACATGAAACACATCATGTGGAAGCTGGGGGTGAACCCGCTGGTGATCCCCAACGGCGTACCGGAATCCTTCCTGCACGAGGTGGACGCCGGGGCATCGATTGCATTGCGCCGAAGGCTGCAGGCTGACGTCATGCTGGCCAAGGTGGCCCGCTGGGACCCCGACAAATGCTGGAATGCAGCGGTGGAGGCCGCGGCCAGGCTCAAGGCCAGAGGTATGAGGACTGTGCTTGTGGCCAGGGGAGGAATAGAGGCCCACGGTCGAGAGGTGCTGCACAACGCCCGCTCCCTGGGTCTCGGAATCAAGGACATCCGCGATGATGCGCGCGGGGGCGAAGAGCAGGCGAAAGCCTTGGCAGACACCGACGGTGCTGATCTGCTGAACGTGCATGGTCATTGTTCTCCGGACCTTCTCCGGCTGATCTATCACGCTTCGGATGCGGTCCTGGCCAACAGCGGGCATGAGCCGTTCGGACTGGTGGGGCTGGAGACGATGGCCGCCGGAGGCATGGCCTTCACCGGCGGCACCGGCGAAGACTACGCGGTCCACTTCCATAACTCGGTCATCCTGGAAACGGCCGACCCCAAGGAGATCGAAACCTACGTGGTCTACCTTGCCGAACATCCTGACGAAGGACGCTCAATTCGCCAGGCGGCCAGGCTGACGGCGAGGCGTTATACGTGGAGAGAGGTCGCGAGGGACCTGATCCGGAAGCTGGCCTATCAGGCCACGGCCCAGGGCCTTCTCAGACCGCCGGACAAGGCCCCCGACAGGAGCCCTGGACCGTCACACTGGGTAGGGCAGAAGCCGAAGTGCGAGACTGTCCTGGCACCGAACGTATGAAGCGGCCACATGGCCGCATTGGGTAGGGAGGCAAAGAATGCACCACGAGCAGGAAGTACAGATGATCGCCTATCGAATCTGGGAGGAGAAAGGGCGAGGAGACGGACATGACGTAGAACACTGGCTGAAAGCCGAGGCTATCTGGAGGGAGCAACAAGGCCGCGAGACCCACGCCATCCGGCCGGCGGCCGTCCCTCAGAAACCAGTCATCGACTTCCAACGCAAGAGCGCGGCGCCGCAGCACCGGCCTCTGGCCTGATAGTCCGTGCCCGGGGTCCAAACTGGGGCCATGCGGTGCCCAACGAGTGGCAACGAGGCTTGGAGCCACCGTAAGGCGCGCCGGAAAATGATGCCTGGTTGCCCTGGCGGACAGGTTGTTCTATTGGGTCAAGCTCGGCTCCTCAACGGTCACCAGGTTCGCCGAATGACAGATCAGGGATATCGGGTAGTGTAGCATTGGACTGGTCTGACATAGACAGGTTTTTGATCAAGGCATCCAATCACTTTGACCTGGAAGGGTTAGACGGGAGCAGCGCCTGGGGAAAGGCTCGTCAGGGCGGCTTCCGGAGTGAAACCGCTTCCTCTGATGAAGGAGGGTTCAATGTCCGACAATGCGACCAGGATGGTATGTGCAAAGTGCGGGGCGGATTGGAGGGCCGGCGGAAACCCGGCAAGGTGTCCTGACTGTGGAGACTGGAACGCGTTTGGCCATATGGTAAACGTTGGGAATAGTGCGACGAACGACACCCGGCACTCGTTGTTCCTGCATCCACCAGGCTAGGCACCCTCGTCGCGATTCCGCGTTGGGTTAGCTCTTTTGGCTGAGGCGCTTGCCCCGTTCTCGCGGAGGAACCGAAAGGAGGAGGAGCCGTGGAGACGTGTAATCTCGCCCATCATTGGGTCATCGATTCCCTGGCCATCCGAGGCACGTACCATGCGACTTGCAGCAAGTGCGGAGAAGTGAAGGATTTTCCTCAGCAGGAGCCCCGGGCGCGATTCCCTGTCACCAGGAAGTCAGCCCACCGGGCGAATGTGCACAGAAGATGAGGGTCTTGACGCACCTGGGCCATGACCAGTCGGGCCACAGTGGAAGCCATATCGTGGCATCGTGTATGCGGGCCACACACCAAGAGGAGGATATCATGACAGACAGCGTGTACAAGGTAATTGAACTGGTTGGCACCAGCACAGAATCATGGGAGAAGGCGGCAGCGGCAGCCGTGGAGCAGGCCTCCAAGACCCTCAGAGACCTCCGGATTGCTGAGGTCGTCGAGATGGACCTCCAGATCGACGAAGGAAAGGTGCGGGCCTATCGGACGAAGGTCAAGGTCTCATTCAAGTACGGGAAGGAATCGTAGGGCCGGAACCGCAGCAAGGAGGGTATCGGTATGGTCTTTCTATGCTCTTGCGGGTGGCATAGCCAGAACGCCTGGTCTAGAAGGAGGCAGGTGCGGAGAGAGAGCACAACGGAGAAGGGATTGAAACAGGACCTGGAGCCTGAAGCACGACAGAAAGGCGAGCGGTCCGTGAGGGGCGGTGGCCAAAGCATTCCCTCTCTGATGTTCTAGATGGGAATCAGGTCCTGAGTCCAGGTGAATACTCAAGACGATCGACCGAGCGAGTTGGTTGAAAGGGGGCCCTATGCAACATCTCAGTGAATACGCGGATGCCATCAAGTGCATCAGGAACAGGAGATACACGCCGGCCGCAGCCTTCATGGTGGAAAGCACGATTGAGAGAAGAATGCGTCGTATCTCCACGGAGCAGAGATTGAACTTGACCACCACGATCGCTCGCCAGCTTCGCGGCGCCCACACCAAGCTGCTGCTGGCGCAAAGCGGCGGCGTGGCGCTGCAGGCGATGGCGGAGCAAGCCTACGAGGATGTCGAAGGCGTAATACTGGCCAGAGTCGTGGGCGCCACCCCTACCCCGCCGACCGCCTGAGAGGTGTCGCGGACAGGGGTCTCTCCATTCCCTGAAGTCCAGTCGCGGATAGGGGCAGCGTGGTGCCATCGGGGGCCCCACCTGAGGCCCTGTCATTGCCGCGATCTTGCCCAACATTGGGGGGGACCAAGGGTCCTGATAAAAAGCGAGCCTCCGGAGGAAGTGACCGCCCCGGAGGCTCGGCCGTGTTTCTGGTGGAGACGGGGGAGAGTCG
>CALMBS010000023.1 GCA_937860285.1 uncultured Chloroflexota bacterium | reverse complement strand
CTGCTGCCGGGCGCCCTGGGCTCAGAGCAGGCGGCGGATGAAGATTCATATGCCAGGGGTTTCCTGGAATACCCGCAGTACACCCGGCCTCGCGTCTTCCGGGGGTGGGAGGTGCCCGAGGTGCTGCTTTCCGGAAACCATCAGGAGATCGCCAGGTGGCGGCAGGAGCAGGCCGTGGAACGGACCCGGCAGCGCCGCCCCGACCTCCTGGCCAGGGCCGGCCTGTCCCAGGAGGACAGCGAGCTGGCGGACAGGACAAAGCGCGCGCGCGCGGCAAGAAAGGGGTTCAATTGAGCAAGGATATCGGTTGGATGCTGGAGACCAAGGCCAAGGTCAGACACCCGGAGATCAACCCCGGCGACCGGGTGAAGGTTAGCGTAAAGACGAGGGAAGGCGACAAGGAGCGGACCCAGGTGTTCTCCGGCATCGTGATCAGGGCGCGCCGGGGGGCCAGCCGGGCCAGCTTCACGGTCAGGCACGTGGCGTACGGCGTGGGTGTGGAGCGCACCTTCTTCGTGAACTCCCCGTTTGTGGAGAAGGTGGAGATAGTCTCCCACGGCGACGTTCGCCGGGCGAGGCTCTTCTACCTCCGCGGGCTGAGCAGCCGGGCCAGCAGGGCCAAGCTGAAGTCCAAGGCCAGGGCGTCGCTGTCGTCGGACATGGTGTCGGAGCTGGTGTCGGAGGAGCCGCCGGAGGAGGCGCTGGTCGAGGCCGCCGAAACCGGTGCTGGCGAGCCCGCCGCGGACACCCCCGCAGCGAAGGAGTAGCCAGACCCGAATGGCAAGTGAGACATGGGCTACGCGGAAGTCGCCGTCAACGCTCCGGTAGCCCAGCGTCGCACTTTCAGCTACAGCATCCCTCCCTCCCTGACCCTGAGCGTCGGCCAGGCCGTCTGGGTGCCCTTCGGCCCGCGCACCCTGCAGGGGATCGTCTGCCGGCTGACCGCGCATCCCGAGTTCCCGGAGACGAAGGACATCATCGGGGTCATCGACCCCCGCCCGCTCCTGTCCCCTGCCCGGGTCGAGCTGGCCCGCTGGATCAGCGAGTACTACCTGGCCCCCCTTTTCGACGCGGCCGCCCTCATGCTGCCGCCTGGCTTCGAGCGCCAGCTCATCGCCTTCTACGAGCTCTCCCCGGGGTTCTCCTCGTCCGCCAGCGGCCTCACCCCTGACCAGGTCCATCTGACGGCCATCCTGGAGCGGGACGGCCGGGTGGCCCAGGCCGTCCTGGAGAAGGCCCTGGGCCAGAAGAAGGCCCGGCGGGCGCTGGACGGGCTGCTGGAGAAGAGGGCCATCACCAGGAGCCAGGAGCTGGAGAAGGTGCGCGTCCGGGCCAGGCTGGTGCCGCACGTGGGCCTGTCGATCGGAGCGGACGCGGCCCGGGCCGAGGCGGACCGGCTGGCGTCCCGGGCGCCGAAGCAGGCGGCCCTGCTGCGGCTGCTGGCGGAGCGGGCGGCCCCCGTGCCTGTCGCCGAGACGGGCGCCGCGGCGGCGGTCAAGGCCCTGCGGGACAGGGGACTGGTCTCCGTCAGCGACGTCGAGGTGTGGCGCGACCCGCTCCTGGACCGCGAGTTCGCCCCCGGAGTGGTCCACACTCCGACAGCTGCCCAGGCGGCGGCCCTGGAGCAGATCGAGGCAGCCCTGGAGCCAGCGGCGGCCGGCCGGCGCTCGCCCGCCGGCGCCCCGCCCGTTTTCCTCCTCCACGGGGTGACCGGCAGCGGCAAGACGGAGGTCTACATGCGGGCGCTGGCCGGGGCGGTGGCCCGAGGCCGGCGGGGCATCGTGCTGGTGCCCGAGATCTCCCTCACGCCGCAGACCATCGGCCGGTTCGCCTCGCGCTTCCCCGGCAAGGTGGCCGTCCTGCACAGCCGGATGTCCCTGGGAGAGCAGTTCGACGAGTGGCGCCGGATCGCGGAGGGGGCCTTCGACGTGGTCATCGGGCCCCGCAGCGCCCTGTTCGCCCCGCAGCCGGACCTGGGCCTGATCATCATCGACGAGGAGCACGAGTGGACCTACAAGCAGGAGGAGCAGGCGCCGCGCTACCACGCCCGGGAGGCCGCCCTGGAGCTGGGCCGGCTGTGCGGGGCCGTGGTCGTCCTGGGCAGCGCCACCCCCGACCTGGAGACATACCAGCGCGCCCAGGGGGGCGAGTACCGGCTGCTCGAGCTGCCGCAGAGGGTCACGGTCCGCGGTGAGTCCCCCCTGCCCGAGGTGGAGCTGGTGGACATGCGGGAGGAGCTCAAGGCCGGGAACCGCAGCATCTTCAGCCGTTCCCTGGACCGGGCCATCGGCGAGACCCTGGCCGGCGGCGGGCAGGCCATCCTCTTTCTGAACCGGCGGGGCACCTCCACCTTCGTCCAGTGCCGGAACTGCGGGTACGCCATGCGCTGCCCGCACTGCGACCTGGCGCTGACCTTCCATGCGAAGGAGGGGCGCCTGTCCTGCCACCAGTGCAACTACCGCCGGGCCGTTCCGGACCTGTGCCCCGTGTGCTGGAGCCGGCGCATCCGGTACCTGGGGCTGGGCACGGAGAGGGTGGAGGCCGAGGTGCGGCAGGCTTTCCCGTCGGCCAGGACCCTGCGCTGGGACCGGGACGTGACCCGGGGCAAGGGCTCTCACGAGAGGATCCTGGGCGCCTTCCTGGCCCACGAGGCGGACATCCTCGTCGGGACGCAGATGATCGCCAAGGGGCTGGACCTGCCCCTGGTAACGCTGGTGGGGATCATATCGGCGGACACCATTCTGCACTTCCCGGATATCCGGGCCGGCGAGCGCACCTTCCAGCTGCTGAGCCAAGTGGCCGGGCGGGCGGGCCGGGGGGCCCTCCCGGGCCGGGTAGTGGTCCAGACCTACACCCCGGACCACTATGCCATCGCCGCCGGGGCCCGGCACGACTATGCCTCCTTCTACCGGCAGGAGATCGAGCTGCGGCGGGCCCACGGCCAGCCGCCGTTTGCCAGGCTGGTCTCGCTGGTGTACAGTCATGCCAGTGCCGCGGCTTGCCGCGGCGCGGCGGAGAAGATGCTGGGGCGGCTGTCTGAGAAGAAGGAGCGCGAGGGGGCGGACGTCGATCTGGTGGGACCGGCGCCGATGTTCTTCGAGCGGATACGCGGCCGCTACCGCTGGCAGGTAGTCCTGCGCGGCGCCGACCCGGCCCGGCTGCTGGCGGACCTGCCGCTGCCGGCGGGGTGGGTAGTGAACGTCGACCCGGTGACGCTGCTGTGAGCTTCTGCCCCAGGTGCGGCCGGCCTCCCGCGCTGCCAACGGCCTTGCGGGAGGCGCCACGCCAGCTTATAATCACCTCGTAAACCAGCACTACCCGGAGTGTGTCCAAATGGCTGTCCTGAAGATCCGTACCGTCCCCGACCCGGTGCTGCGGCGCAAAGCAAAGAGGATCGGCGCCCTGGACCCCAAGATCCAGAAGCTGATCGACGACATGCTGGAGACCACGCCGGCGGCCAGCGGCGTGGGGCTGGCCGCCCCGCAGGTGGGCGTGTCGCTGCGGCTGGTGGTCATCGCTATCCCCGGCGAGGAGCCCCTGGTCCTGATAAACCCGGAGGTGGTGAAGAAGGCCGGCGAGCGTGAGGTGGACGAAGGCTGCCTCAGCGTCCCCGGCTACCGGGGGAAGGTCAAGCGGTCGCAGGCGGTGACGGTCAAGGCGCGCGACCGTGGTTGGAAGGAGCGCCGCATCAAGGGGGCCGAGCTCCTGGGCCAGGTGCTGGAGCACGAGATCGAGCACCTGGACGGCGTGCTCTACATCGACCACATCGAGGACCCGGCCGACCTTTACTCCACCGAGCCCGAGGAAGACCAGGGCCTGTAATGGCGTTGGCCATTTCCCAGAGCGACGCCTCTCTTCTCAACCAGATCCAGGGCCTCCTTCCGGCCGACGCCGGCGCCTTCCTCGTCGGCGGGTACCTCCGCGATACCTTGCTGGACCGGCCGACCAGGGACATCGACGTAGCGGTCGGCGTGAGCGCCCCCGCCTTCGCCCGGAAGGCGGCCGCGGCCCTGGGCGGCCACTACGTGCTGCTCGACGAAGCCGAAGGCATCGCCAGGGTGGTCCTGCCTGAGACCGGGGAGGCCGGTGAGGCCCGGCGGCACCTCGACCTCTCCTCCATTCGCGGCACCATCGAGGCGGACCTCGCCCGCCGCGATTTCACCATCGACGCCATGGCCGTGGACCTGCGCCGTCTCGGCGCCGGCGCCGCCACGCTTGCCGTCATTGACCCGTTCGCCGGGCAGGAGGACCTGAAGGCCGGGGTGCTCCGGGCCGTCGGCCCCTCCATCTTCCGGGACGACCCCGCCCGCCTGGTCCGGGGAGTGCGCCTGGCGGTGGAGTACGGGCTCACCATCGAGGCCGGCACCGAGGCCGCTTTGGGCCGGGACAGCCACCTGGTCAGCCGCGTGGCGGGCGAACGGGTGAGGGAGGAGCTCTGCCGCATCCTCTCCCTGGGCCGGGCGGCCGGGGCCATCTTCCACCTGGACCGGCTGGGCCTGCTGACGGCCATCATCCCCGAGCTGACCTTCACCAAGGGAGTGGACCAGCCCCGCGAGCACTACTGGGACGTCTTCAACCACTCCGTGCAGTCGGTGGCTGCCCTGGAGCGCCTGCTCGACCCGGAGACGGGGCCGGAGATGCTGGCCCTGGCCCCTCACCTGGCGCCGCACATCGGGGAGTTCCGGGAGGAGGCCGGCCCCGGGCTGGCCAGGGCGGGGCTGGTGAAGCTGGCCCTCCTGCTCCACGATATCGCCAAGCCCCAGACCAAGGTGCTGGAACCGGACGGGCGGGCGCATTTCTACGGGCACCCCACCCAGGGCGCGGAGATAGCGGGCGGCATCATGCAGCGCCTCCGTTTCAGCAACCGCGAGATCAAGATGGCGCAGAAGATGATCGAGTCCCACCTGCGCCTGTGGCAGATGGGCGGCGACCAGGGGTTGCCCACCCGGCGGGCCATCTACCGCTACTTCCGCGACACGGCCGATGTGAGCGTGGACATCATGTTCCTCACCCTGGCCGACTTCCTGGCCACGCAGGGGCCGAACCTGGACACGTCCGAATGGGAGCGGCACAGCCGGCTCATGGAGTACGTGCTGGCGCAGCGGGAGGAGGACCACACGGTGGCCGCGCCTCCGAAGCTGATCGACGGCCATGACCTGATGCAGGAGTTCGGCCTGGCGCCGGGCCCCCGGATCGGCGAGGTCTTGGAGGCGGTGCGCGAGGCCCAGGGCGCCGGCGACATCGCCACCAGGGAGGAGGCGCTGAAGCTCGCCCGCAGGCTCCTGGCCAAGAGACAACCCCGCTCAAAAGTGATATGATAGACCCATTCTTGTTTGATCGTCAGGGTTGAATAGTTGATGCGTAGCCGGCTGACACGAAGAGGGCCGAGGTTCGGCGGGAACGGCTGGCGGCTTCTCCTCATACTAGTGCTCCTGGGAGTCTCCATCTGGATCCTGACGCCCAGCGGCACCAGCGTCCTCCATCGACAGGCCGGCAACCTGGGGCTGCGCCTGGGCCTGGATCTGCAGGGCGGGACCCACGTCGTCTACCGTGGCATCTTCGAAGACACCGCGACGGACAACTGGGATGCGCAGGAAAAGGAAGACGCCCTGGAGGCGGCCGAGACCGCCATCAGGAAGCGCGTAGACTCCTTCGGCGTGGTGGAGCCCGTGATCCGCAAGCTGGGCGGCGACAGCATCGACATACAGCTGCCCGGGGTGGACGTAGCGGAAGCCCTGAGCCTCATCTCCAAGATGGCCAGCCTGGAGTTCCGGGAGGTGGAGGTGAACGGCTCCACCGTGGTCACGCTGGGTGACTACGTCAGCGAGAACCGTACCACCTACTTCGACACCTCGGTCCCGGGCAGCCGCAACTTCTACTCGTCGGCCAGCCAGGCGCCAGTGGCCATCCTCACCATCGGTGACAACCACACCGTGTCATACACGAACATCAAGGGCGAGCCCGTCGATACGGCCGCGCTCTCAAGCACCGACAAGGCCGCCACCTGCTGGATGCCGGCGCTGGGGACCAAGGTCGACGGCACGAAGGTGCCGCTCACCGGGGCCTATCTCGCCAGCGCCAAGAGGGAGGCGTGGACCGACCAGCTCGGTGTGGTCACCTGGGGGGTGGCGATCAAGTGGGACAGCGACGGGGCCAAGATCTTTGATGAAATCGCGGCCCGCCTCAATGCCTTCTACAGCGAGACGACCTCGGACCAGCGCTGCCAGCTGGGGATCGTGTTGGACAGCGAGCTGATCTCCTCTCCCCGCATTGAAGAGTCTAAGTACAACGGGTCCGCGCAGATCACCGGCAACTTCGATTCCGACACGTCCCACCTGCTGGCCATCCAGCTCACCTCCGGCGCGCTGCCCATGCCGCTGGAGGTCAGCTACGGGCCCATGACGGTGTCGGCCACCCTGGGGGCGGACTTCACCCACCGGGCCATGATCGCCATTCTGGTGGGGGTGCTGGTCGTGGGGTTGTTCATGATCCTCTATTACCGCCTGCCGGGCGCGGTGGCCGCGCTGGCCCTGATCATCTACACCGTCATAGTGCTGGCCATCTACAAGCTGATACCGGTGACCCTGACCCTGGCCGGCATCGCCGGCTTCATCGTGTCGCTGGGCATGGCGGTGGATG
>CALMBS010000022.1 GCA_937860285.1 uncultured Chloroflexota bacterium | reverse complement strand
CCGGGAACATGTGCGGCGGCACAACGTGATCGTCGTGCCAGTCCAGGTCGAACTCGTCGTGGTCGCTATGGGCGTTCTGTGTCAAGACGGCACCTCGTACTTCGGATAGGACCCCATCACCTTGAAGAACGACGTGCTGGCCTTGACCCTCTCCAGGACCCCGGAGATGAGCCTGTCCTCGCGGTGCCCCTCCAGGTCGATGAGGAAGACGTCCCTCCCCAGCGCCTCCTTCGAGGGCCGGGACTCGATCTTGGCCAGATTGATGCTGTGCCGGGCGAACTCTCCCAGCACCTCGTGCAGCAGCCCCGGCCGGTCGTCGGCGAAGGTGAAGGCCAGAGAGGTCTTGTCCCGTCCGGTGCTGGGATGGTCCTCCGGAGCCAGGACTACGAAACGGGTGACATTGGGGGACCGGTCCTGGATGTTGCGGGCCAGGACCTGGGCACCGTAAAGCTCGGCGGCCCTGGAGTTCCCCACCGCGGCCGCCGGCTCTGTGGAAGTCATCATCTCCTCCACGGCGGCGGCGGTGCTCAGGGCGGCCACCACGTGGGCCCTGGGATAGCAGCGTTCGATGAAGCGGCGGCTCTGGGCCAGCGCCTGGGGATGCGAGTAGATCACCTTGAGCCCGGCGGCCGAGGTGCCGGGCCTGACCAGCAGGTGGTTCTCGATGTCCAGGACCAGCTCCCGGCAGATGAGCAGCCGGGACTCGTGTATCAGGAGGTCCAGCGTATCATTCACCGACCCCTCGAGGCTGTTTTCGATGGGCACCACCCCCTCGGCCGCGATGCCGGTGTCCACGGCCGAGGCCACGGCCGCCACGCTGGGGAAGGGTATCAGGTGGGCCTCGGGGTCATATTTGAGGGCGGCCTGCTCGGTGTTGGTGCCGGGAGGGCCCAGGTAGGCGATGCTCTTCTTCATCATCAACTGCCGGTCAAAGCCTGGTGCAGCGCCTCCTCGTTAGCCCGGTCACCGACCACGAGCACCCTGTCTCCCGGCTCAAGCACCGTCGTGCCCGTCGGCAGCTGGATCCTCTCCTCCTGCCGGATGAGCAGGATTATGAGGCTGTTCTGGGGCAGGCTGATGTCCCTGATCTTCCGGCCCACGGCCGCGGATGACGCCGGTATCTTGACGTCCACGATCTCGCGGCCGCTGCCCCGGAGGACAGCCAGGCGGTTGAGCAGGGGGGGCTTGGCCGTCTGGCTCTCTATGTACTGCAGAATGAGGATGGTGCTGCTGACGGTAATGTCGACGCCCAGCTTCTTGAAGAGGGGCTCGTTCTTGAGGTCGCTCATGCGGGCCACGGTCCGGGGGACATTGAACCGGTGCTTCGCTACCTGGCAGGCCACCAGGTTGTCGGCATCCTGGTTGGTGACGGCCACAAAGAGGTCCGCCCGGGCGGTGCCGGCTTCCTCCAGGACGCCGGCCTCGCACCCGTCGCCCCTGAGCCCGATGCTGCCCAGCTCATCCTCGATGCGCTCCAGGGTGGCCGCATCGCGGTCGATGAGCAGGACCTCGTGCCCCTTGCGAAGCACGGCCTTGGCCAGGTGATAGCCGACGTTGCCGGCGCCCACGATCACAATATACATAGCGTCACAGCCTGGTCCTGACCGCCTCGGCCACCAGCGCCGTCGGGCAGATAGTCTCCAGGCCCAGCTCGCGGTACAGCCCCTCGCGCGTGGGGTCATAGATGCGGCAGACCACCTTCGAGACGTTGAAGACCTTCCGGGCGATCTGGGCCGCCATGATGTTGGTGTTGTCGGCCGCCGTCAGGGCCACGAAGGCCTTCATCTCCTCAATCCCGGCCCTCTTGAGGGAGTCTTCGTCCGTGCCGTCACCCAGCAGGGCGTTGCCCCGGAAGGTATGGGGCAGCCGGGCGAAGCTGGATGCATCGATATCGAGGACGGTTATCTCGTGACCGTCAGCCTCCAGCAGGGACGCCAGGTGGGCCCCCACTCTCCCGCATCCCATGATCAGCATCTTCACTGGGGCTCATCCTCGAGGGACCTGCGCAGGATCATGACCTGGCAGGGTGCATTCTTGAGCAGGTAGGGGATGGTCTCACCGAGCTCGAAGTGGCCGAACTTGGTGCGGTAACCCATGCCCACCAGCAGCAGGTCGATCTTCTTCTCCAGGATCTCGCTCACGATGGCCGGGCCGGGTTCCCGGGCCTGGAGCAGATCGGTCTCGATGTTGCAGTCGTGCGTGTCCGCGAAGTCCTGGGCGCGGCGGAGGATCCGCCCCCCCTCGTCGGCATCAGCATGCAGCGCGGCATTCAAGGGGAGTGAACGCTTGACCTCGATCACATGGACCACAAAGACCGTCCCCCTGGTATCCCTGACCAGCCTGCAAGCCATCTGGATAGCATCCCGGTCAGCGTCTCCGCCGTCTACCGCCACCAGTACCCGATTGAACTTCATGGCACCGCTATCGCATTCATTATAGCAACAAGCCGCTGGGTTGTCCCGCGGGACGGGTCACCGGCCGTAGGCTTCCGTGGACAGCCGGCCCCCGGGTCCGGCCACGGGGACCGGCCTGCCGGTCAGCCAGGCTTCCATCATGGCGTTGACCGTCTCCGGGGCCTCCTGCTGCACCCAGTGGGAGACATCCGGCAGGTAGCGCACGGTGAGGTCCTTGACCAGCCGCTCAGTACCGTTGGTGAGGTGCTTCCCTAAGGCAATGTCCACCTCTCCCCACACCATAAGCATGGGGGTCTCCAGGACGGACTCGATGGCCCGGAGATGCTCGGCGAAGAGCCCTCCCCGGCAGATGCCCCAGTTGGCCCGGTAGTAGTTGATCATGGCCGTCAGGGCCCCGGGGATGAGGGCGTTGCGGCGGTAGACGTCCAGGACCTCCTC
>CALMBS010000021.1 GCA_937860285.1 uncultured Chloroflexota bacterium | reverse complement strand
GACAAGGACATTATCGATCTCATAGTCGAAGCGTCCGATGAGGCCTTTGCCGATGCCGGCGTGACGGCCAAGGACATGCAGGCGGCCTGGGTGGGGTACACCGTGCAGGACAACGCCATGACCGGGATTATTCTCTCCAGCGCCCTGCAGCTGCAGTACATCCCGGTGACCCGGGTGGAGAACGCCTGCGGCACCGGCGCGGAGACCATCAGGGGGGCGGCCCTGGCCTTGGCCTCCAAGACCTACGACCTGGTGCTGGCGGTGGGTTTCGAGAAGATGAAGGACGCCGGGTTCGGCGGCATCGGCCAGGCCTGGCCGGGGAAGGGGCATCCGGTGTATGGCGCGGCGCCGGAGGTCGGCGGAGCCGTCGGCCGCTACGCACTGGCGGCGACGAAGTACTTCTCTACCTACGGATTGACCGCGGAACAGGGCAAGACCATGCTGGCCAAGGTGTCGGTCAAGTCCCACTACAACGGGTCCCGGAACCCCAAGGCCATGCTGCGGAACAAGATCACCGTGGAGCAGGTTATGAACGCGCCGATCATCGCCTGGCCTCTGGGGCTGTTCGACTGCTGCGGCATCTGCGACGGGGCCTCGGCCGCCATCATGTGCCGGACCGAGGACGCGAAGCGCTACCGGCCCAATGGGGACTATATCACGGTGAAGGCTTCGGCCATCGCCTGCGGCCCTGGCTGGGGCAAGGAGCGAGTGAACTACGGGTACACCGTCTGGGAGGAGACCGAGGCGGCGGCCATACAGGCCTATGAGATGGCTGGCATCAAGAACCCCCGGAAGGAGCTCTCAATGGCAGAGGTGCACGACTGCTTCTCCATCGCGGAGGTCATCGCCTGCGAGTCCATGCACCTGTGCGAGAAGGGGCATGCCCGAGAGGACATCGAGTCCGGCGCCTGGGAGCAGAACGGCGAGATGCCGGTCAACGTCAGCGGCGGGCTGAAGGCCTTCGGGCACCCGGCCGGCGCCTCCGGCGGGCGGGAAGTGTACGAGTTCTACAAGCAGTTCCAGGGCAAGGCTGAGGACTCCTCACGGCAGCTGAAGGACCTGAAGATGGGCCTGTCGCACAACCAGGGCGGGCACCCCGGCAACTTCGTGGCTGGGATCACCATCGTCGGCGAGCCGCCGTCCAGGTAGGAGGGACAGCCGGTCCGTTTTTGTGATACAATCTAAGATTGCTGAAGACAGCAGGTGCCCCCCCGGGGCATAAAGCGGCCAAGCTGCCTGCCGAGGCGAAGTGACCATATCAGTTGGTTCATGGGAGCCCCGGGGCGGTATGCTTCGGGGCTCACTCTTTGTAAGAGAGG
>CALMBS010000020.1 GCA_937860285.1 uncultured Chloroflexota bacterium | reverse complement strand
GCCTGAGGCCACCCGCCAGCCGGAGGCCACCCGCCCGCATGCGGCAGCTCGGCTGCTGGCGGGGGACGGGGGCCTGTGATAAGCTAGGGCCGCCATGGAGATCGGCATCATCGGGCTGCCGAAGAGCGGAAAGACCACCATCTTCAATGCCCTCACCAGGGGCAAAGCGGAGACCCGGGCCTTCAGCGCGGCGGGGGTGGAGCCGAACGTGGGTGTGGTGAAGGTGTCGGACGAGCGCCTGGAGGGGTTGGGGGCGCTGCTCAAGCCGAAGAGGCTGGTGCCGGCCGAGGTGAAGTACGTCGACGTGGCCCTGGCGGCGGACCGGAAAGACGGTTCCGGCGGCGCGGCGCGCAGCCATCTGACCAGGACGGATGCCCTGGTCCTGGTGGCCCGGGCGTTCGGGGGCGAGGCGGTCCCGGCCCCCGGGGGCGTGGACCCCTGGCGGGACATCGCCGCGGTGAATACCGAGCTGGTCCTGGGGGACCTGGCCATCGCCGAGCGCCGGCTGGAGCGCATCGGCGAGTCTCTGAAGGGGCCCCGCAACCCGGAGCGCGACGCGCTGGTCAAGGAGCAAGCCCTGGTGGAGCGGATCAGGGCGGCGCTGGAGGGCGGCGCGGCCGTCCGGGACCAGGGGCTGTCGGCCGAGGATGCCCGCGCGGCGGAGGGCTACCAGCTTCTCAGCAGCCGGCCGGTGCTGGTGGTGCTCAACATCGGGGAGGACCAGCTGCCCCGGGCGGCCGAGCTGGAAGGGGAGAGCAGGCGGCGCTTCCCCGGGTTCCAGGCGGCGGCCATCTGCGGGAAGCTGGAGATGGAGCTGGCCCAGCTGGACGACGCCGAGGCGGCGGAGTTCCGGACGGCCATGGGGGTGAGCGAGGGGGCCCTGCAGCGGGTGATCCGGCTGTCATACGAGCTGCTGGGGATGGTCTCGTTCTTCAGCACCGCGCACGGCGAGGTCCGGGCCTGGAGCGTGAGGCGCGATACGCCGGCCCCGCGGGCGGCGGGCAAGATCCACTCCGACATGGAGAGGGGCTTCATCCGGGCGGAGGTGGTGGCCTACCGCGACCTGGCGGGCTGCGGCAGCATGGCCGAGGCCAAGAAGCGCGGACTGTTGCGCCTGGAGGGGAAGGCCTACCTGGTACAGGACGGCGATGTGATCACCTTCCTCTTCAGCGTGTAGTCGGGAGACGATATGGCGGCGACTTTGATCCTGGTGCGGCACGGGCAGACGGACTGGAACGTGAATGCCCGCTACATGGGATGGATAGACGAGGGCCTCAACCCGGAGGGCCAGCGGCAGGCGGAGAGGCTGGCCCGCCGGCTGGAACGATGGCCCATCTCCGCCATCTACTCCAGCCCGCTGGCCCGGGCGCTGCGCACCGCCCAGATCGTTGCCGGGCCGCACTCGCTGCCGGTGCAGACCATGCCGGAGCTGGGAGAGATGCGGATCGGTGACTGGGAGGGGATGCTGGCGGTGGAGATCGCGGCCCGCTACCCGGAGCTGTGGCGAACGTGGCGCGCCAGCCCGGGGGACTTCCGCATGCCCAGCGGTGAGAGCCTGGGGGAGGTGGCCGAGCGGGCGGCAGCGGCCTTCGACCGCATCATGGACAGCGCGGAGGGGACCATGGCTCTGGCGGTCACTCATGATGTGGTGGTGCGACTGCTGGTGGCCCGGTGCCTGGGG
>CALMBS010000019.1 GCA_937860285.1 uncultured Chloroflexota bacterium | reverse complement strand
GGCAGGCACACCCCTTCATCGTAGCCGTTGGCGTGAATCGACTGGGCCCCGCCCAGGACACCGGCCAGCACCTGGTAGGCAATGCGGATGAGGTTGTTGTACGGCTCCTGCGTGGTGTGCGTGGAGCCGGAGCTCTGAACGTGGACGCGGAACTGGGCGCAGCGCGGGTCCTGGATGCCGTACCTCTCCCTGACGATGCGGGACCACATGCGCCTCGCCGCGCGCAGCTTGGCGATCTCCTCGAAGAAGTCATTGTGGGCGGCCACGTTGAAGGAGAAGCGTCTCACGAACCGGTCGAGGGGCACCCGCCCCCGCCTCCTCTCCTCCTCGATGTAGTCCACCGCGGTGGCGAACAGCATCCCCAGCTCCTGCCAGGCGTTCACGCCGAGGTCGCGGGTGTTGTAGCTGTCGAAGGACACCGGGTACCACTTCATGGCATGCTCGGCGCACCATTCCACGAAGTCCACCGCGTATCGCAGGTATCCTGGCGGAGGCAGCTGGTTGGGGAGGGCGAGCACGGTCCAGGCCAGCATGCAGTTGGCGGTGGTGCCGCGGAGCTGGGCGATGTCCAGCCCCCTCTTCTCCGCCACGGCGAAGTACATGGCAGTGATGAGGCCGTGCTTGTCGGCGAGGTAGGTGGAGGCCTTCTCTATGGGCAGTCCGTCGAACAGCGTCTCCATGTCCTCGACGGAGCAGACCGGCACCCCGGAGTGGCCCACGTCCACGGACACCCGGGGATCATCGCAGTCCATGCCGACGCAGGTGGTCATGTCGGGGGCCACCGCGAAACCCGTCTGGCCCAGCTCATATTCCTCGCGGAAGAGCTTGTTGGACTCCTCGGGCGTGTTGTACCCGGAGAGCCGCCTGATGGTCCAGAGCTGGCCCCGGTACATGGTGCGGTATACGCCGCGGGTGTAGGGCGGTTCGCCCGGGAGACCTATGTCCCGGGCGTAGTCGATGCCGGCCGTGTCGTCTGGTCCGTAAAGGTCCCTGGTGGGGATACCGGAGCCCGACAGAGGCTGATCCTGTGGCACCGCGGCGGCGGCTGGTTTCGGCGGCTGGCTCCACAACGCGGGCTGTTCCGATGATTTCCTGGTTGACGAACGCTCCACGCTGGTTCCCCCCTCCCCCAGGGCCGTGCGGGGCTGGCCCTCCCGTGGCCCGACGGGTCATGATCGAGTGCGATCTGTGCCACTGCCTGAGCGACAGCCGGTGTCCCGCGTCATCTTGAATGCCTTGCCCGAATGTGGAAGATGCGTCCAAGCTTGTGACTTCTGTGAACATATCATGATACACAGCACGTGTCAAGAGCGGCCGGGAGGCCTGGCGGCCGGCGACGGCGGCTGCCAGGTGCGGGGCAGCGGGCCGCTGCCCCACGCGCGGCAGCGGGCACCGCCTTTTGTGCTATATTTATCCGCATGGACAGGTCAGAAGAAGCGCACGACCTGATGGCCGGCCATCGGACCAACTGCGCCCAGGCCATCTTGAGCACCTATGGCCCTGATTTCGGGCTGGAGCGCGACATGGCGCTCACAATCGCCCAGGGCTTTGGCGGGGGCATGGCGCGCCTGGGACGCACTTGCGGTGCGGTGAGCGGGGCCTACATGGTGCTGGGGCTGTCACAGAAGGTGACGGCCGCCAACCCCCGGGACGCCCTTGAGATCACGTACCAGCTGATCCGGGAGTTCAACCGGAGCTTCGAGACCCTGCACGGTTCACTGGACTGCCGGGAGCTCATCGGCTATGATCTGGGCACTCTCGATGGTCTGGCGGAAGCCCGCGAGAAGGGGGTCTTCATCACGGTCTGCCCCCGTTTTGTCAGGGATGCCGCCCAGATACTGGAGATCCTGCTCCGTCCGCAGTAGGGTCCGCGGCACCGGCGTCGCCCATCTCATCGCGACCGGAATGTGGCCGGGGGCGATGCTAGGGAGCAGGAGAGGGTGGCTGGCCCCGGGCCGGGCCCGGCAGCAGGGCGGCGATTTCGGAGGCAGGCCCCCCGGTCTTGTGATCGGGCCTTCCGGCGCGGACCCGGGCCGCCACGTTCTCCTCGGGCTCCGGCCGTGGCGCCCATCCGGGGTGCGCCCGGTGGTGGTCGATGAGCCTCCTGATGGCCGTGGCCGCTCCCCTCATGGAGTGAAAGAGGGGCAGCCCCATGTCGGCGCAGAGGGCTCGCAGCTCCACGGTCACCTGCCAGCTGTGGTCATTGGCCATGGAGTGGAGGACGATAGCCCGGGGCAGGCGGAGCTCGCTGGCGGCCCGCATCATCATCCCGGCGCTGCCGGCGACGCCGCACTCGTCCACGGGCGTGGGGCTGATGTCGAAGCCGTGCTGGTACACCACCAGGTCCAGGCCGGGCCATCTTCGCAGGACGTCATGCAGCCTCTGCCAGTCTCCACCCACCTTCGCCCCGGCCAGGACGGCCTCCCGGAGGCCCTCCATCGGCCGGCGGTCCCCCAGCGACAGCAGGAAGTTGAGCCCGTCCTGCTGGGTGACCGGTCCGGCGTCGATGGGGTTGCGCAGCATGCTGTTGGCCAGGTCAATGAACCCGGCCAGCTCATCCCTGATCTCGGGAGGCATCAGGGCCATCCGCAGCCCGGCCCTCTCGATCTCGTCCGTGGCCATGACGCTGGCCCCGCCTCCGTTGCCGATGACGCAGGTGTTGGGCCCTTCCGGCGGAGTCATGCGGAGCAGTGCCACCAGCATGTCCACCATCTCTTCGATGCTATAGACCCGTATGGCGCCCGCCTGGCGGATGACCCCTTCCCAGATGGCGTCGGTCCCGGCCAGCGAGCCGGTATGGGAGGCGGCGGCCCGGAGGCCTCCCTCGGTATACCCTCCCTTGAAGATGACTACCGGCTTGGCGGCGGCCGCCCTCTTGAGCACCCGGGCGAAGCGGCGGCCATCGGTGATGCCCTCGATATAGGCGGCGATGACCTCAGTCTCCGGGTCATCGGCGTAGTAGTCCAGCAGGTCGCATTCATTGATGTCGCAGGCGTTGCCGTAGCTGACCACCTTGCTGAAGCGCAGTCCCCGGGTGACGGCCAGGCGCACCATGAAATCGGCGTTTCCGCCGCTCTGGCAGAGGTAGCCCACGGGACCGGCCTCACCGGGGAAGTCGGGGCTGAGGCCGATCCGGCCGCCGGGGTAGTAGATACCGAGGCAGTTGGGGCCGATGATACGCATGTTGCCCCGGCGGGCGATCTCCACCAGCCGGTCCTGGAGCGCTATGCGGTCCGGCACCCCGGTCTCGGCGAAGCCGGAGGCAAACATGTGGACCACCCTGACGCCCCTGGCGCAGCACTCCTCCATGAGCGCCGGGGTGAACCTGGCCGGGATGGAGGCGACCACGTGGTCGACGGGCCCCGGCACCTCGGAAAGCGTGCGGTAGATGGGATGGCCCTGCATCTCACCGCCCTTCGGGTTGACCAGGTAGATCTGGCCGGGGTATCCGGAGCGGACCAGGGCGTCGAGATAGAGCTCCCTCATCCAGAACTTGGCCATGTCGGCGGAGATGCCGACGACCGCGATGGAGCGCGGGTGGAACATGTATTCGAGGGGGTGCGGATGTCCGGATGCCTCAGGCATGCTGCTGTTCGGGGCCTATTCTAGCACGCGGCCGGCCGGGCATCAAACGCCGGACGCACATGGACCTATCCGTTGCGGAACGCACGGACCTCAGCCGTTGCGGAACGCACGGACCTCGCCCCGCAGCCAGCCGATCCAGGCATCGATGCCCTCGCCGGTCTTGCAGGATGCCGGGAGGATGCGGATCGCGGGGTTCAGCACCCGCACCCTCTGCTCGACGGCGCGGAGGTCGAAATCGAAGACGCCCAGCGCGTCCATCTTGTTCAGCACCAGGACATCGCAAACGCTGAACATCAGGGGGTACTTCAGGGGCTTGTCGTCCCCCTCCGGTATGCTGAGGATCATGGCGTTCCGGGCGGCCCCGGTGTCGAACTCCGCCGGGCAGACCAGGTTCCCCACGTTCTCTATGATGATGAGGTCCAGGTCCTGCGGCCCTACGGCATCCAGACCTTCCGAGACCATGGCGGCATCGAGGTGACAGAAGCCGCCCGTCTTCAGCTGGACCACCTTCACGCCGCGGGCGGCCACCTTCTCGGAGTCCACGGTGGAGGCGATGTCGGCCTCGATGACGCCCAGGCGCAGCTCGTTCCTGAGGGCGTCGATGGTGCGCAGCACCAGGCTGGTCTTGCCGGATCCCGGGGAGGACATGAGGTTGAGCATGAAGGTCCCAGTGCCGCGGAGCCTCTCCCTCAGTTTGCCGGCCAGGACCTGGCTCTCTGCCAGTATGCCCTCCTTGACCTCGATCAGGCGGATGTCTCTGGCCTCCACTAGACCACCTCCAGGCTGTCCACGGTGTACTCCCGCCCCGAGACGTAGGCGAACTCGGTGGCCTGGCACTTCGGGCACTCCACTGTCTTTCCCTGGCGGATATCCACCGCAAACGACTCTGAGCACTTCTGGCAGCGGACCACCAGTGGCACCCTCTCGATTTTGAGGCGGGCGCCTTCCACGATCGTCCCCCTGGCCAGGAAATCGAAATACCGCTGTATCCACTCGTCCTGCAGGTCGCTGACCTCCCCCACCTTGAGATTGACGGCGATGATCTTCTTCACGCTGTTGGCGGTGGCATGCCTCATGCAGATGTCGAACATGCTCTTGACTATCGGCAGCTCATGCATATAGCTACACCTCAGGGCCGGGCCAGGCCGCGGGACGTGAGTTCCGCGGCCACGTCGGATAGGCCCAGCTGGTTGAGCCTGGCCACGGTCGGCAGGCCGCTGGGCACGTCCCAGCCGCGCAGGGCATAGTACTCGCTCTTCATGTCCTCGAACTTCTGCCGGTCGAAGACCTGCCCCTTTCGAGAGATGACGGCGCCATCCCGGCCCGGTACCAGACACTCCCTGACGGTCCAATCCGCCTTGAGAGGCCGGGTGTGGTAGAAGTCCGGCAGCCGGTCGCTGTCCCGGCCCCGGCCGCCCTCACGCAGCATGATAGCGCGCTGCAGGTTGACTATCCTCTCTCCGATGCGGTGGAGGTCGGCTTCGCCCACCTCCCGGCCGATGATGGCCGAGAGCATCCGGCTCTCGATGGTCGGGTCGCCGACGTGGTCCTCAGTATACTCGCTGTCGCATATGGGGAACATCCACAGGCAGAGGATCAGGCAGTCGCCGGCATAGCCCCGGTCCTGCACCATCCTGGCCGCCAGCGCCTTGCCCTCGTAGGTGGAGAAATCCACCGCCTGCTCCCCTCCCCAGAACCGCCGGGCGATGGCCCGCATGACGTTGCCGTTGAGATACGCCCCGGGCTTCCCGGTGGCGTAGTCCGACCAGAGGCACCCTCCCCTGCCCAGTATCTGCGAGGTCAGGGCCGTGGCGTACCTGGGTTCCATGATGTATATCAGCCCGGTGTAAAGAAGGAGCCTGGGATCCAGGCTGACCACGTGCCCCAGGCTGTCACAGGTTGAGCCTTCCAGCAGCCGGCTGACCCCCAGGCTCTCGGCGGCCCTAACGGGCCCCAGGGCCAGGATGTCTCCGATTCCTTCCCTCTTGACCAGGCGCTGGAGAAGGGTCTCCATGAACTCCAGGCTGCCGATCTTCGAGATGGGGATTCCCGTTTCGCTCTCTGACACCAGGCCCGCCGCTGCGCCCCGCCCCAGCAGCGTGATGGTGGTGGCTATGCTGTTCACGTCCACCCCGTAGTCGTCGCAGAGCCGCTCCACCCGGAAGGGCACGTCGGTCGTCTGCCCATAGTACTGCCGGGCCACCGCCTGATAGAACGCCGCCGCGCCGCAGGCGAACTTGCCTTTCGTCCCATCCTCTATCTGGAGGGAGACCCTCATGTCGCAGCCTATGCAGGCATAGCAGACATCATGCTTCGCATCCGGGGGCACCTCCAGGATGGGGTCGACCCGGGGCGTACTGCCCAGGAGGCGCTTCATCTGCGCGGTCAGCTCCCTCAAGGCCGGCCGGTCTGCCGGCTCGGGCCGCCGGGTGCCCGCCACTGCCATGGCCTTCAGCCTCTTGGACCCCATGACCGCCCCGAAGCCGGCCGAGCCGCTGGCATCGCCGTCGGCTATGAGGCCGGCGAACAGCACTCCGTTCTCGCCGGCCGGGCCGATGGCGGCCACTCTCACCCCCTGGCCCAGCTCGTCCTTGAGCGCGTTGCGGGTCTCCACCGCCCCCCTGCCCCAGAGGGCTGATGCATCCCGGATCTCGGCCTGGCCGTCCCTGACCAGGAGGTAGGACGGTCTCGGCGCCTGGCCGTGGACTATGATGCCGTCGAAGCCGGCGAACTTGAGGAACGCGCCCCAGCTTCCCCCCAGGTGGCTGTAGCAGAAGCCTTCGGGGATCCTGGCCGGGGACTGGCCATAGATGTTCCAGCGGGTGCCGGCGGGGGCGATCCCCGTGGCCGGCCCGGTGATGAAGACCAGGGGGCTCTCCGGGTCCAGCGCCCTGACCTTGGGCCCCACCTCGTCCCAGTAGATCCGGGTGGCTATGCCCCGGCCGCCGAGGTACTTCTCCGCGTAGTCGCTGGTGGGCGTGGTGCGGGTGGCGCCCGCAGACAGGTCCACCCACAGCAGCCTTCCCGCGTACCCGTTGTCTTCGGCCATGGTCCCTGTCTCCTCCGCCACCCGGCCCGGTCCCGGGGATGAGGTTCTTGATCCTCCATTGTACCTGACCGCACGTGGAGGAAGGCAAGCCGCCTCAAGGCCAGTGGGCTATCATCCCACACGATCGTTTCCGGCCTTGATTGACGGTGGTCAGGAAACGATGCTAGCCTGAGGTCTTCCCCACCGCTGCAGGGTGGGCGCGCCAGACGGGCCGGAAAGCCCGAGTTGGGGCCGCGGGCGGCAGCGGCGGTGGAGACTGAGAGGAGGCAGCCCATGGCGGATTCAGCAGAGCCTCAGGGCGCCGCGAAGCGGCTGGAGGAACTCGAGGCCATCAAGCGCCTGAAGTACCGCTACCTGCGCTGCGTGGACACCAAGAAGTGGGAGGACCTGGCCGGGTGTTTTGCCCGGGATGTGACCACCGACTACGGCGGCAAGTACCAGCTCTCGGGCGTGGATGCCGTCATGGACTTCATGAGGAAGCACAATCCCCCCGATGTCATCACCATGCACCAGGTACACCACCCGGAGATCGATCTGACAGGTGACGAGACGGCCAGGGCCACCTGGACCCTCGAGGACTACGTCATCAGCCTGCCGGGGGATTGGACGCTTCACGGCACTGCGTTGTACCACGATGAGTATGTTAAGCTGGACGGAGAATGGAAGATCAAGCACACCGGGTACCAGCGCATCTTCTCGGAGCGATGGACCCGCTCGGAGATCAGGAGCCTGAAGGTCACGGACAGCATGCATACGCCGCGCGAGCCGTGACGGACCCCCGGAAAGAGAGGAACGCTGTGGGAAGACTGGATGGGAAGACAGCCATTGTGACCGGGTCCGGCCAGGGGGTAGGCCGTGGCATAGCCCTGGCCCTGGCCAGGGAGGGCGCCAGGGTGGTGGTCGTGGGCCGGACGCTCTCCAAGTGCGAGCGGACCGCGGCCGAAATCAAGTCGGCGGGTGGCACCGCCCTGCCGCTGGCCTGCGATGTGACCCGCCGGGATGAAGTCAACGCCGTGGTGGCGGAGACGGTCAGGGCCTTCGGCGGGGTGGATGTCCTGGTCAACAACGCGGCCCAGTCACGCGTTGGCATCTCCCTGGAGGCCACCACCGATGACGACGTTTCACTGGCCTTCTCTTCGGGGGTGCTGGGCACCCTCTACTTCATGCAGGCCTGTCTGCCTCACCTGAAGCAGCACGGCGGGAAGGTGGTCAATCTGGGGTCCACCGCCGGAGTGGTGGGCCAGGCGGGCCAGACGGCGTACGCCATCGCCAAGGAGGGCATCAGGGCCCTGAGCCGGGTGGCGGCCCGGGAGTGGGGCCGATACGGGATCACGGTCAACGTCATGTGTCCATTTGCCGATTCACCCGGGAATAAGCAGTGGGCCGAAGCCTACCCGCAGAAGGTCGAGAACACCCTGGCCACCATGGCCATAAAGCGCATCGGGACCTGTGAAGAGGACATCGGGCGGGCGGCAGTCTTCCTGGCCGGCCGGGACTCCGACTACGTTACCGGCCAGACCATAATGGTGGACGGGGGAGCGCACATCACGGCGTGATCACCTGGCGCTGCCGCTTACCCGTCGGCTGGCTCCGCCTGAAGGAGTCCGGGCGTACGCGGCGGCCGCGGCCAGGGCCTTGACCGCCGTGTCCAGGTCAAGATAGGCGGGCACATCCATGCCGTCCAGCTGACGGACCACTTCCTCGGTGACCGAGACCCGTGTACCGTAGGCGAATACGGCCAAGGGCTTGTCGATTGCCGGTTTCAACCGCTGGAACACCCCGATGGTGGCGGAGGCCCAGCGATCCACTCCTACGGGGAGAACGACGAGGCCCAGGTCCACGTTGGGATCGGCCAGGACAACCGCTATGGCATTCTCCGTCAGCTTGAGGGGGTCCTGACTCACCACCATCGACGGTCCCAGGTCGACCGGATTCCCGTTGAAGTGGACACCCAGCGAGGTGAGCCTGTCCATGGACCGGGTGGAGAGACGGGGAACGGCCAGGCCGCTTCCCACCGCGACGTCCACGGCGGCCACGCCCACGCCGCCGGTGACCGTTACCATGCCAATCCGGTTTCCCTTCGGGAGCGGCTGTGAGGCCAGGAGCTTGGGTACCTCCCAGTATTCGTGCCAGCTGTCCAGGCGGATGGCTCTGGTCTGCTTGAAGAGGGCGTCGAAGGCCCGGCCGGTGGTAGCCAGGGATCCGGTATGAGAAGACGATGCCCTGGCGCCCTCCACAGTGCGGCCTGTCTTGAAGATCAGGACCGGCTTGGAGGCGGCCGTGGCCTGCAGCGCCCGCCTGAGTCCGGGGCCTTCGGCCACCGACTCCATGTGCAGGGTTATGACCCTTGTCTCGGAGTCGTGCCTCAGGTACTCGAGCAGGTCGGCCTCATTGAGGTCGCACTTGTTGCCGAAGTCGCACATCTTGCTTATGGGATAGCCCCGATCCTCCAGCGGCTGGCCCTGTGCCGCGGCGAATCCGGTCTGGGAGGCGAAGGCCAGGCCGCCCTTCCTGATCTGGTTGTAGTCGAAGGTGTAGGGCACGGTGATCAGGCCGTTGGACGTGTTGACCAGTCCCACCGTGTTCGGGCCGAGGAGGCGTAATCCTCTGCTGCGGGCCAGGCCGACGATCTCCCGCTGGAGGTTGGCGCCGTCCTCGCCCCTCTCCGCGAAGCCCTCAGTGCCCACGATCACCGCCCTGATTCCCCTCTGGGCGCACTGCTCCACCAGGCCGGCCACCGCCCTGGGAGGAGTGATCAGCATGGCCAGGTCAATGCTGCCGGGCGCCTCCGAGAGCGCTGGGTAGACCCGCAGGCCCAGCAGTTCGCTCTGTGACGGGTTGATGGGGCAGATGCTGCCCCGGAACCCGAACTGCAGCATGTTCCGGACCACGGTCAGGGCCTCACCGCCCGGCTCCCGCATCGAGCCGACCACGGCTACGCCCCGCGGGTCAAAGAAGGTAGCGAAGTCGGCGTCGGAGGTTCGCACATCCATGCTCAATCGGGGATGTTGTTTACGTAGCTAAACATTTCCTGCGTCCGTTTGTCAGTGAGTACCGCCGGGGGACTGCCGTTCATGGTAGCCGATCACCCGGGCGACAGCCCTGGCGGCCTGGCGGAAGGTGAAGTAGACCGGTGCCCCCTGTGCAAAGCAGTGTTTCTGGAGCTCCCAGGACTTGGTTTCCCCTTCGGCGAAATTGGCGGTGGAAAGGACGATTACCAGGGGCTTGCCCGCTTCCCTGGCGGCCCCGATGACGGCCCCGAAGCCGTCTATCAGGTACTGAAGGCCCATCCGTATGCCGAAGAGGGTGGGGAAGGCCATGAAAACGAGGTCTATCCCATCCCATCCCGCCACCGCCCTCACCGTGGCCGCCAGGGTGTCCGGGCTGACGTAGCTGTTGGGGGTGGTGTCGACGGGGTTGCGCAGCCCCGTCCCCGCCGTTGGGGTGTACTTCTGCAGCTCGGCTTTGACCGCCGGGGGGAACTCCGGCACGGAGAACCCGGCCCTGATGCACTCGTCGGCCGCCAGAACGCCGAATCCGCCGCCGACGCCGATAATGCCCAGCCGCCGGCCCCGGGGCGGCTCCAGGTAAGTGAAGGCCTGGACGGTGTCCGTCAGGTCTCCGAGGTCGTCGACCTGGACCATCCCCGTCTGCCGGCACACGGCCTCCCATACCAGGTGACTTCCGGCCAGTGACCCGGTATGCAGCCTGGCGGCCCCGGCCCCCGCTGGCGTCTTCCCGCCCTTCAGGACAACCAGGGGCTTCATCCGGGCGACCTCCTCGGCCACGCTCAGGAACCGGTCCGGCTGCCTGATGCCCTCCAGGTAGGCGCTCACTATCCGGGTGTCGTCATCATGGCCAAGGTACTCCAGGTAGTCCGCCTCGTTGAGGTCGGCCGCGTTGCCCAGGCTGATGAGCTTGCTGACATATATCTCGCGCTCTGCCAGGGAGAGGACCATTACCTGTGCGACCCCGCCGCTCTGGGACACGCCGCCAACGTGGCCGCTCTTGCGGGCGATGCCTCCCTCCAGCGTCAGGCCGGATTTCGGGCAGTGCACCCCGAGGCAGTTGGGCCCCAGCACGATCACACCGCCCCGCCGGGCGATCTCGACCACCTCCCTCTCCAGCCTCGCCCCGTCTTCCCCCACCTCGCTGAACCCGGCGGTGAACATGGAGACCACCTTGACCTTCGCGGCCACGCACTCCCGCATCACCTGGGCGGCGGAGGATGCGGCCACGGCGCAGACAGCGTAGTCCACCGGCTCCGGAATGTCACCGATCCTGGCGTAGGCTTTCAGGCCGAGGACCCGGTCAGCATGCGGGTTCACCGGGTAGATGCGGCCCGGATAGCCGAAGTCAATGAGCTGCCGCAGGAAGGTCACGTTGGTCACCGACTGCGGGTTGGCCGTAGCCCCTATGACCGCAATGGACTTCGGTTCGAATATGACGTTAAGGTCGCGCATGTTCTCCGGCTGCCCATTCCCCGACCGGCGGCAGCCAGGCCGGCGCTACTTCTTCAGCCTGAAGATCCACTGGCAGGCGATCTCGTCCTGGCTCTTCCGTGGCGGCAGCTTGACCGGCACCGCCTCGAACTTGGGGTTGACGGCGTAGGACTCGATGATGGGCTTCTCCAGCTTCTGGCACATGGGGACTATCCTCTCCGGCCAGTGCCTCTCCAGCCCTTCCAGGGCTACGCACCTCCTGTAGGTCACGTGGACCTCGTTGGGATTGATGATCTCGAAATCGCCCTCGTACAGTCCGGCGTTCTTGCCCTTCATGATGTTGTCCAGGGGCAGCTGCAGGGCCTTCATGGAGTCGAGGACCGTGTTCAGCTGGATATTGGCCAGCTTCACGTACCGCGGATTGACCTTCTTGCTCATGTTCAGCCAGGCGGTCAGCTCGCACTCGTTGGCGGCGTCGAAGCCCCACTTGGCCCGGACCTGGTCGTACCACATCCCGCTCAAGGTGATCCAGGCATACTGCCAGACGCCCATGATCTTCAGCAGGAACTCCTTGGACAGGTCGTCGAAGGTCAGGTTGGGGTTCCAGGGGCCGCTCAGGTCTTCCAGCTCCTTCTTGTCCTTCGCCTTGATCTCCTTCTCCAGCTCGGCCACCAGGTCCGGCCGCTCTCTCTTCAGCTCCTCCAGGGTCAGCTTCTCCAGCGCCATTCTCTGCCACTCCTTTCTTCGCGTACGCCCGACGGGTGCGCTCTTCCAGTTTTACCACACGGAGTGGCCGGGCCGCCAACCGCGCGGTCCTGGCGCGCGGTCCGCTCGGGGATTCGGCGCAGAGGGAGGCTGGCACGGGAAATCATGATCTCGTGGGCCGGCGGGAGGCTCAAAGCTGGCCCGAGGCCTCCCTCAGCTTGCGGATGTACTGGACGAAGTAGTCCCGCACCTGGTCCCGGTTGATCCACTCGCCGGTCCACAGGGCCTGCTTCTCGCTCAGTGTCCCCCTGATCTTGGCCGGCACGCCGGCCAGGAACGATCGGGGCGGGATGCGCGCCCCCGCGGGGACCACCGCCCCGGCGGCTATGACGCAGTTGTCACCAATGTCGGCGTCTTGAAGAACGGTGGCGTTCATCCCCACCATGACCCGGCTCCCGATCCTGGTGCCATGGACCACGGCCCCGTGGCCCAGTATCACATCGTCGCCGATGGTCAGCGGCGTCCTGACCCCGCGCTGCCAGTCTTCGTACCCGCCGGCGTGTACCACGCAGTTGTCCTCGATCATGACCCGGGCGCCGATCCTGATCTGGGACAGGTCGGCATTGATCACGGCCCCGGCATGGACCACCGACAGCTCGCCGATCTGAACGTCCCCGCGGACCAGCGCCAGCGGGTGAACGAAAGCCGACGGGTCGATCCCGGGCGTGATCCCGTCGAAGGTTTCGATCATCCCGTCGCCGGCTTCTTGGGCTTCTGCTTGGGGACGCCGGCCGTGTAGCCGCCGTCCACCACCGTGTTGGTGCCGGTCACGAACGAGGAGTCGTTGGAGGCGAGGTAGAGGGCCACGGTGGCCACCTCCCCGGGCTGGGCGAAACGCCTCATGGCCTGCGACTGGTGGAAGGGGGGGACGTTCTCCGGATCGATGGCCCCCGGGCTCATGGATGTCATTATGGTCCCCGGGGAGATGCAGTTGACCCGGATGTTGCGGTCAGCGTACTCCAGGGCCATGGTCCTGGTCAGGGATATGATCCCGGCCTTCGAGGCGCCGTAGGCGCCGGTCCCCGGCAGTCCGATCACACCGGCGGCCGAGGCCGTGCTGATTATCACTCCACTTCCCTGCTGGAGCATCACCGGGATAGCGTGCTTGGAGCCCAGGAAGACCCCCTTGATGTTGGTGGCGAATATCCTGTCCCAGGCTTCCTCGGGCGTGTCGGCGGTCATCATGAACTTGCTCTGGATGCCGGCATTGTTGAACAGGATATCCAGCCTCCCGAAGGTGTCCACGGTCAGGTTGACCATCCTCTGGACATCGGCTGACTTCGAGACATCAGCCTCGACGAAGGCCGCCTGTCCACCGGCCTCCTTGATCATCTTCACCGTCTCGTGCCCGCCCGCGGGCACGAAGTCGGCCACCATTACTTTCGCTCCCTCTTCGGCGAAGAGAAGCGCCGTGGCCCGGCCGATCCCCGCGCCGGCCCCCGTGATGAGAGCTACTTTGCCTTCCAGCCTGCCCATGGTCTCCTTTCCGGCCCGCAGGCCAGCACCCCGGGTCTCCCCCCCTTGATGGTCAGTCTACTCGTGTTCTGCCGGTCGGTCCGCTTGAACACGCCGATGCTCGGCGTCGCGGCCAGCTGCCGCTCATGGCGGCCCGGCTGCCCTCATGCATCTTCGTCGAGGGTGAACTCATACTGGCAGGCGATCTCATCCGGGCTCTTCCGCGGCGGTATCTTGAGCGCCCGAAACTTGATCCTGGGGTTGAACTGGTGCGCCAGCCACTCCCAGGCCGGAAGGTCTATCTCCTCGCACGCCAGCCTCTGCAGCGACCCGTCCTGGTGCCTCTCGAAGTACTCCAGCGAGTAGCAGCGCTCCACGGTCATGATGCCATGGTTCCTGCTCTTCAGCTCGAAGTGCACGAAGGGCCGGAAATCGGGCGGGGGGCCGGTGTATATCACCGCGAAACCGGGGCTGGTCTGCCAGTACTTGAACAGGGTGGCGATGTCGTTTCCCTGGATGTTCATGGGCTCGACCGTCCGCTTGATGTCCTGCGCCAGTCCCATGCTGAACCACATCTCCTTGTCCAGGGCAAAGGCCTCTTTGTCGCCCACCTTCTTCCGCATCATGGTAGTCCACAGGCCGTCCACACCGAGATAGGCCTTGCTGGCCGAGATCAGCAGCTTTATCAGGGCCTCCTTCGAGAAATCGGTCAGCCTGAGGTTGGGGTCGAACTCGCCGCTGTAGTCACTCAGTTCCGCCATGTCAGGATCACCTCCGTAATATCGCTGGCAACTCAGATGTTCAGGGATGTCTTCACGAAATCCGCCACCAGCGGACAGTCCGGCCACCGGCAGGGGCCGCCCCCGCCGCTCCCGTCGCGGGTCCAGCTGCGGCGGCTCACCCAGGAGCACGCGGCGGTGCCGTCCGGCCGGACCATGATGGTGGCGAAATCGATCACCGACGGGCACCTGACCGTCGTCGCAGTTATCTTCCAGCCGGCTTTGGTCTGTTCGGTCACTTCATGGCGCCGGCGGCGGTCAGCTCAGCCAGCGCTTCCTCCTCTTGTAGTGCTTGATGTTCCGGTAGCTCTTGGCATCTCCCCGGGCGCTGAGGCCCATGTAGAACTCGCGGACGTCCGCGTTCTGCCGGAGCTTCTCGCAGGTGTCGTCGAGGACGATGCGGCCGTTCTCCATCACATAGCCGTGCTGTGCCAGCGTGAGGGCCGCCCTGGCGTTCTGCTCCACCAGCAGGATGGACACCCTCTCCTCTTCGTTGATCCTCTTCAGTATCCGGAAGATCTCGTCCACCAGCAGGGGCGCCAGCCACAGGGAGGCCTCGTCCACCAGCATCAGCTTGGGGCTGGCCATCAGCGCCCGGCCGACGACCAGCATCTGCTGCTCCCCGCCGGAGAGGTATCCCGCGGTCTGTCTCTGCAGGTTCTTCAGCACCGGGAAGTACTCGTAGACCATGCCCAGGTTCCGCCCCAGCCTTCCCCCGCTTCCGGAGATATAGGCGCCGGCCCTCAGGTTCTCGTCCACCGTGAGATGCTCCAGGACCAGCCGGCCCTCCATTATCTGTATGATCCCCGTCCGGGCGATCTTCTGCGGGTCCCCGTTCTCGATTCTCTTCCCCTCGAACTCGATGCTGCCGTCGGTGACCCTTCCCTCCTCCGTGCGCAGCAGTCCGGAGATGGCCTTGAGCGTGGTGCTCTTTCCGGCCCCGTTGCTGCCCAGGAGGGCGACGACGCTGCCCTTCTCGATCTCGAGCGTGACCCCGCGCAGGACGAGGATGACGCCCATGTACTTGACTTCGATGTTGTTCAGCAGCAGCAGTGGCATTTCACATCCCTCTACGCTGGTACGGCCGCCTCATCGCCCAGGTAAGCCTTGATGACGACCGGGTCGCTCTTCACCTCGGCCGGTGTCCCCTCGGCGATCTTGCGCCCGAAATCCAGGACCATGATCCTGTCGGTGATGTCCATGACTACCCCCATGTCATGCTCGATGATGATGATGGTCATGCCCTTCTCCTCCTGGACATCGAGGATGTAGCGGGCCATGTCCTCCTTCTCCTCCGAGTTCATGCCGGCCATGGGCTCGTCCAGGAGCAGCAGCGTCGGTTCCTGGGCCAGGGCCCGGCCCAGGTCGATGCGCTTGCGGATGCCGTAGGGCAGGGTGCCCACCACCGCTTTCCGGTACCGCTCCAGCTCCAGGAAATCGATGATGTCCTCCACCGCCGCCCGCTCCCTCACGTCCTGCCGGTGAGGCCGGCCGTAGTAGAAGGCCTGCTCCACCCAGGTGGAGGAAAAGCGGAAATGCCTGGCGGCCATGAGGTTGTCGACCACGGTCAGCCCGGTATAGAGCTGTATGTTCTGGAAGGTGCGGCTGACGCCCAGCCGGGCGATCCTGTCCGGCCGCAACCTGGCTATGGCCTCTCCCCTGAGGTAGATTTCGCCCTTCTGGGGGCGGTAGAAACCGCTGATGCAGTTCAGCGTGCTCGTCTTGCCGGCCCCGTTAGGCCCGATGATGCCAAAGACCTCCCCCTTGAAGACCTGGCACGAAATGCCTTGCAGGGCCTTCACCCCGCCGAAGCTCAGGTGCACGTCCTCGAACTTCAGCTCAACTTCTCTGGGCGGTGAATCGGACATCGGCCTCTCCTTGCCTAGCCCCACCTTCGGTCGGCAAATCTCTCACTGCTGCCGGAGAGGGCCCCCTCGGGCAGGAACTCGATCTCATCCATGTGAAGCTTGAGCACATCCTGGCAGCGCCTGCTCACCGCCGGAGCCAGCGCCTCGCGGTCGACGCCAGCAGGCACCTCGACCTTCAGGGCGACGCGGTCCTTGTGCTCGTCCAGGGTCAGCAGCATCTGGTACTTGAGGATCTGGGGGAAGGCGGTCATGGCCTCGGCCAGCTCTCCCTGGTGGACGAACATGCCCTTGACGCGGACATGCTGGGCGACCATGCCTTTGATGCCGGTGATCCGGGGCGCGCTCCGTCCGCAGGGGCAGGGCTCGTCGGTGAACGACGCCAGGTCCCCGGTGCCGAAGCGGACCAGCGGATAGACCCGGCTGAAGAGGGTGACTACAACCTGGCCTACCTCCCCGGTGCCCACGTGCTTCCCGGTATCGGGGTCCGCGATCTCCACCACGCAGGCCTCGTCGTCGTAGTGATAGCCCTCGGCCTGGCCGCAGCAGTAGGCCACCGGGCCCAGGTCGGCCGTACCGTAGGCGTCCCACACCACCAGCCCGTATTCCTCTTCGAAGACCCTCTTCAGGGTCTGAATCTGCCTCTCTCCGCCTCCGGTGACCAGCTTGAGGTTGAAGTCCCGGCGGACGTCGTAGCCCAGCTCCTCTGCCTTGTGCAGGATGGTGATGGCGAGGCTGGGAAGGGCCAGCAGGGCGGTGGCCTGCAGGTCGTGCAGCAGCTTCACCTGGAGCTCCGTCTGCCCGGTGCCCGCCGGGACCACCGTGCACCCCATCATGTCCAGGGCGTCGGTCACGCCCAGTCCGGCGGGCCCCATGTGGAAGGCGCTGGAAACCAGGGCCACATCCCCGGGCCTGGGGTACCCCAGCCGGAGAAGGGACCGTACCTGGGCCTGGATGCGCTCCGGTCCCCATACGGCGTAGACCGGCCCGGGGGCGACGTAGACCCGGTCCAGGCTTCCCAGGGGGACCGCCAGAAACCCTCCGAAAGGCGGCCGGGAGCGCTGCAGCTCCTCCAGGTCCTCCCTGGTGGTCACCGGCAGCTCCTCCAGGTCCGCCACCGTCCTGATGCTGGAAGGAGGGATCCCCGCGTTGTCGAATATCTCCCTTACAGCCGGGGAGTTCCGGTACGCAAAGCGGGCCTGCTTCTCCAGCCTCCTGTTGAGAGACCGCAGTCTCTCAGCAGGAGACACCCTCTCCCTCTGTTCATCATGGAGGGCCAGCAGCTCCTCGCGACTCAGTGATTTCCGCATGGATGCCTCGTCTAGATTCTCCGTATCTGTTTCAGGCCGAACAGGCCGTTCGGCCGCACCATGAGAATGACCACCATCAGGATGAAGGGGAGGACCTCCCTGAAGCCGGTGATGTGCGGGTCGACATAGGTCCCGCTCAGGGTCTCGACCAGGCCGATGATGAGGGCCCCCACGAAGGCCCCGGGGACAGACTCGATGCCGCCCAGCAGGAGGACCGGCAGCGCCCTCATGACACCGAAATCCCCCAGCGAGCTGTCCAGGATGAACATGGAAGACAGCAGGATGCCGCCGACCGCCGCCGACACGCAGCCCACCACCCAGGCCACCACGAAGACCGTCTTCACGTTTATGCCCAGGCTCTGGCTGACCACCTGGTGCTCCGCCACGCTCCTCATGGCCAGCCCCATCCTGGAGTACTGGAAGAAGAGAACGAAGGCAACGAACATGACCGTGGCCACGGCGAAGGAGAACAGCAGGGCCCAGGAGAAGGCGACGCCCCCGGCGCTGAATGAGCCGGTGGGGAGGATCTGGGGCATGGTCCGGGGGTCTCCGCCCCACCACAGCTGGCTGATGCCCTTAATGGCCAGCCCCGCCACCAGCGTGGCCACGAACGGTATGAGCATGGGACGGCCCAGCAGGGGCCTCATGACCAGCCGTTCCATGAGCATGGCGACGGCCACGCTGAAGATGACAGTGAGGACCAGGGCCAGCCACGTGGGGAGGCCGATATCGGATATCAGCCACCAGGTGAAGAAAGCGGTCATCATCATCACGTTGCCATGCGCGATGTTGAAAACCTTGGTGGCCTTGGCGATCACCAGGACGCCCAGCGCAATCAGGGCGTAGACCCCGCCCAGCAGGAGGCCCTGGACTGTCGCCGAAAGCAGAGTATCCATCTGATCACGAGCCTTTCCGGCGGACCGTTACTCTACTGGCCGCAGGCCTGGGTCCCGCCCACAGGCCCCAAATCGGGGGCCTGTGGGCTCCAGATTCCTGTGGCCGGGTGGTCCGGCCTGATAGCTGTTGCTGCTAGTCTGTGGGGACCTCCATCCAGTCGGTGATGATGTTCAGGGTCTGGTCCGCGGCGCTCCACCTCTGCACGTGGATGTAGCGGGCGCCCTGGCGCTCACCGTCGGGGTAGTTCACGGGGTAGTAGCCCGGCGCCTCGGCCGTGACCTCCTGCAAGGCGTTGTAGATCGCCTCGCCGGAGCCTTCGCCGGTCATCTTGTCAGCGCCGATCTCCTTGACCACTTCCATCAGCAGCAGGACACACATGTGGGCATCCATGCCTCCGCCGATGGCCCCCGAGCCGACCTTCATCAGGGTGGCGGCCTCGGCCGGATGGTTCTTCTCCAGGAGCTCCTTGATCAGGTCGACCTCGGTCGACTCCAGGGTCCAGTAGCCCCAGTTGCCATAGGTGAGCGAGCCGTCGACGGCCGCCCAGCCGGCCTTGTCCGTCACCGCTCCCACGTAGGCGTTGAAAGCGTCACTGCCGATCAGCTTCGCCTTCCCGCCCGCCGCTCGATACTGCTCCACGAACGTGGAGGACATGGTGGCCCCGTTGGCGGCGATGAACAGGTAGTCGCAGTCCTTGTAGGTCTGCACCTCGGCGGACCAGGTCATGGTGCCCATGGGGACCAGGGTGGTGCCCACCAGGGTGTACTTGTCGGTGTTGTCGGGACAGTAGGCCTGAACGGCGGCCTGAACGTCGGGGCTGGGCGCCATCGAGTAGCCCACCAGTCCCAGCTTGGCCGGGCCCGTGCCCTCCCAGTCGTTCTCGTTCAGCCAGTCCAGGAAGAAGGGCACCCGGTACCGGTCGAGAACGGCCAGGGTGAAGACATAGCCGGGGTTGTCCACCATGTTGGCTGTTGAGGAGGCGCAGATCACCGGCATCTGGTCGATGTCCGCCCGGGCCTTGATGGCGTCGGCCATGGCCGGCGGGCCGGTGAAGATGATGTTGGCCCCCTGGGACTTCAGGTCCTCGTAGCCCGTCATGAACCGGGACGGGTCGTACTTGGTATCGTAGGACACTACCTTGAAGGTCACGCCCTTGCAGAGACCCTCCTCGTTGACATAGTTGCAGTAGTCCGCCAGTGCCCAGCTGATGGGCTTCATGGCCGTGGCCCCCGGACCGGTCAGGTCCGTCAGGTCGCCGATAACGATGGTCACGTTCTCTGTTGGTTCTTCCTCGCCGCCGCACCCGATGGAGAACAGGGCCATGGGGACCAGGGTGCAGATGATCAGGACGAGGCATGCCAGGGCTGTCCATTTG
>CALMBS010000018.1 GCA_937860285.1 uncultured Chloroflexota bacterium | reverse complement strand
TGGCGGACGATGAGCCGGGGGGGCCGGCCATCTCCGGGGTGGCGGCCGAGAATGTCACCGAGACCGGCGCCACCATAGTGTGGGAGACGGACGTCCTGGCTACCAGCCAGGTGGAGTATGGCCCTACGGCGGAGTATGGGTCAACAGCCAGCTCCGGCCTGTACGCCACCAGTCACAGGGTGAGCGTCGGGGGCCTCGCTCCCCGGACCGAGTACCATTACAGAGTGGTCTCGACGGGGATGCTGTTCTCGGGCACCAGCCAGTCGGCCGACTTCACGTTCACCACCCTGGCGCCTCCGGACCTGGCGGGCCCGGTTATCTCCGGCGTCAGGTCCGAGAACGTGACCGCCTCCGGCGCCATCATAGTGTGGTCCACGGATGAGGACGCCGACTCCCAGGTCCAGTACGGTTCATCGACCAGCTACGGCTCGGGCACCATGACGGAGGCCGCCCTGACCCGGTACCATGCCGTGGCCCTGACCGGCCTGGTCTACGGGACGCAGTACCACTGCCGGGTGAAGTCGGCGGATGCCCTGGGCAACCTGTCCCAGTCCGCGGACTTCACGTTCACCACCATCGACAACATGCCGCCGGTGATCTCGCAGGCCAGGCTCGTCGATGTCACCACCACCACCGCCACCCTGACCTGGACCACCGACGAAAGGTCGGACAGCCAGGCGGAGTACGGCCTGGACATATACTACGGCTTCGCCACTCCGCTGGACACGGCGCTGGTGACCCGGCACAGCGTGACCATCACCGGCCTCAGTCCGGGGACCTGGTACAACTGCCGGGGGACGTCCCGGGATGCCTCCGGCAACCTGGCGCAGTCGGCTGACTGCGAGTTCCTCACCCCGGATGAGACCGCGCCGGTGATCGCCAATCTGATTGTCACCGGGATCTCAGCGTCGGAGGCCACCGTCAGGTGGGAGACCGACGAGAGGACGAGCAGCCTGGTGGAGTACGGCCTGACGGCCAACTACGGCTCGAAGGCCTCCGAGGGGGACAGCCTGCTGCTGGACCACAGCATCAGCCTCTCCAGGCTGTCCGCGCAGACGACTTACCACTACCGGGTGAAGTCGACGGACTACTGGGGCAACTGGACCGTGTCGCCGGACGCCACCTTCACCACCACCGACGTCAACGCGCCGGTCATCTCGGGCGTGACGGCCACCGCCATCACGGACAACTCCGCCACCATCGTCTGGACTACCGACTCCGCGGCTGAAGGCATCGTGGAGTACGGCCCGAGAGCCAGCTATGGCCTGGTTTCCAGCTTCGACACCAGGCTGGTCACCGGCCACAGCATCGTCCTTTCGGGGCTCGAGCCCGGGACCACCTATCACTTCAAGGTCAAGTCCAGGGATGCCTCGGGCCTCTGGGCGGCGTCTACGGACCGCACCTTCACCACCGGCGGAGGCCCCGGCGCCGGGGAGGACGGCGTCGCCGCGCCGCAGATCAGCAAGCTGAGCGCGGCGGAGATAACCAGCAGCGGGGCCACCATCTACTGGAGCACCAGCCGCCCGGCCACTTCCAGGGTGGAGTACGGGCTGACTGAGGAGTACGGGGCCTTCACTGCGGCGGACGCGGGCATGGACACCAGCCACTATGCTCCCCTGACCGACCTGAGGGCCGGCACCACCTACCACTACCGGGTGATATCGCGCGACGCCGCCGGCAACGAGACGGTGTCCGCTGACCAGACCTTCACCACCGGCATGGGCCGGGCGCCCCTGCCTTCACTTCCGGGCTGGGCCTGGACTATCATTGGTATCACGGGGGCCATGGCGGTGGGCGTCATGGTGGTGAAGAACCGCTAATGAACAAGGCTTTTCGCGGTGCGGCAAGGACGGCCGTCCTCGTTGTTCTGGCCGCGGTCTGTATCGCCGGCCTGTTGGGCGTGGCCCTGGCCGCCGCCTCTGGCCGCGTGGCCGCGGACGCCGTGCCCGAGCAGGGCCCGGAAGGCCCGGCCGGGTCCAGCGCCGACCTGGCCACCAACGCCCCGAAGATATCCAACGTGTCGGCCACCAATGTCACCGACAAGCGGGCCACCATTACCTGGCAGACGGACGAGATGGCCAGCAGCCAGGTGGAGTACGGCCTGACGGCCGGGTACGGGCAGACCGCGAGCTCCTTCCGCTACTCCACCAACCACAGCGTGGGTCTGAGGGGGCTCAGCGCCGGCACCACCTACCACTACCGGGTGGTCTCGACGGGCCTGTGGTTCAGCGGCACGTCCCGGTCGGGCGACTTCACCTTTACCACCGAGGGAGAGGGCGGCGGCGACGATGGGGCGCCCGTCATCTCCGCGGTGAAAGCCACCGCCATCACCGATTCCGGCGCCACTATCACCTGGACCACCAGCGAGGACGCCGACAGCCAGGTGGAGTACGGCCTGACGTCGCGCTACGGCTCGTCGACCCTGCCGGGCGGCGCGTTGACGAAGAGCCACGCCGTGTCCCTGACGGGCCTGGCCGGGGGCAAGACCTATCACTACCGGGTGAAGTCGAAGGACGCCCGGGGGAACCTGGCGCAGTCCGCGGACCAGACCTTCACCACCCTGGAGAATGCGCCGCTGGCGATCTCCGGCATGGTGGTCACCGATGTCACCACCACCGGCTGCACGGTCATCTGGACCACCAGCGATGTGGCGGACAGGCAGGTGGCCTACGGGCCGGACACCAGCTACGCCTTCAGGACCGGGCGGACCGGCCCGGAGACGACCGAGCACCGGGTGGCCCTGACCGGCCTGAGCCCCAGCACGGTGTATCACTGCCAGGCCATCTCGACGGACGCGCGCGGCTCCGTGGCCCGGTCGCCGGACTACCAGTTCGTCACCGGGGAAGTTTCGGGGAAGGGCTATTACGGCTACCTCG
>CALMBS010000017.1 GCA_937860285.1 uncultured Chloroflexota bacterium | reverse complement strand
GGCCCTCGATCTGGCCGGGGAGGAGTCCCACGGCTGAGGTTCGTTGCCAGGGGTGCGGCGTCAGCGGCGGCGTCGCCGAGGTCTGCGAGAGCGGCGGGAGGTGGCTCTGCCGGCAGTGCTACCTGGGCGCACAGACGGCGCCGCCGATAGACAAGAAGGCCGCCAGGCCGGCCGGGCGGGCACCGAAACGTCAACCCCGGCGCACCGCTGACGAGGCCGGGGACTCGCTGCCCCTGACCGACCTGGGCAACGCGGAGCGCTTTGTCAGGCTCTTCGGGGGCGAGGTCAGGTTCAGCCACGAGAGGCGGTTGTGGCTGGTGTGGAACGGGCGCTACTGGCAGTGGGACGACGGGGACGTGCGGGTCATGTCGCTGGCCCGGAAGACGGTGCGCAGCATCTACCAGGAAGCTGCGGATGAGCCGGATGACGGCCGCCGCGAGGCCGTAGTCAAGCACGCCCAGAGATCCGAAAGCTGCCAGCGCCTGGTGGCCATCACCAGGGTGGGCCAGTCCGGGGAGGGTGTGCCTGTCAAGCTGTCGGAGCTGGATGCGGACCCCTGGCTCTTCAACTGCGGGAACGGCACCCTGGACCTGCGCACCGGTAAGCTGAGACAGCACCGCAGAGAGGACCTGATCACCATGATGGCCTCTGTCGACTACGACCCGGGGGCCGGCTGTCCCCTCTGGCTGAGCCTGCTGGACCGGGTGACGGGAGGCTCCGTTGAGCTCCAGGCCTACCTGCAGCGGGCGGTGGGGTACAGCCTCACCGGCGACACCAGCTCGCAGGTGGTCTTCTTCCTCTGGGGGCAGGGCAGCAACGGCAAGTCCACCTTCGTCAGCACCATCCGCCGCCTGGCAGGGCCCTACGGCGCCCGTCTGGACATGAACGCCCTGACCACGCGGGGCAGCGGCGGGCCCCGGGAATCGCTGGCCGATCTCTGCGGCAAGCGGTTCGTGGCCGCCAGCGAGATCGAAGACGGGAGCCGGCTGGCCGTCTCCCTGATCAAGGACCTCAGCGGGGGCGAGTCCATCCGGGCCGACCGCAAGTACGAGCACGGCTTCGAGTTTCAGCCGCAGCTCAAGCTGTGGCTGTCGGGAAACCACCGGCCGGTGATCGCCGACAACACCTACTCGATCTGGCGCCGGCTGAAGCTGATTCCCTTCGTGGTCACCATTCCCGCCGACGAGGTCGACCCGCGGTATCCGTCCAGGCTGGAGGCGGAGATGCCGGGGATCCTGGCCTGGGCGGTGGAAGGCTGCCTGCAGTGGCAGCGCTGCGGGCTGGGCGAGCCCGACGTGGTGGCCCGGGAAACCGGCGGCTACCGGCGGGAGCAGGACGTGCTGGCCGACTTTGTCGAGGACTGCTGTGTTCTGGCCTCTGTGGCGAGCATCAGCAAGGCCGATCTGCGGGCAGCCTACACTCGATGGTGCGAAGAGAACGGGGCCATGCCCCTGGGCCAGAGGAGCTTCAGGGCCAGGCTGCTGGAGATGGGCATCACTGATGGGCGGACCGCTGACAGGAAGACGCGGATCTGGATGGGGCTCCGGCTGGCGGACAGGCCGGACAACACACCAAGCGTGGAGGACAACTCCGGACAGGTGTATGCCAGGAATTCCGTATATGAGGAAAACCATGAAAAGTTCCCCGATACAGCGGTTCTGTGGTGTCCGGCGTCCGGGATTGAGCACGAAAAGGCGGACAGGAAGGCGTCGGCGGACAACTGCGACCCGGTGGAAAGCCTCCTGGGAATGCCGGTTGAGCGGGCTGTCGAGCTGTGGAATGGACGCGGCATGCCCGCCATCCCACTGGGAGAGGGCGCCAGGGTGGCCAGTCGTACCGGTTCGTTACGGAAGGTGCTGACCGCCAGACCCTTCAACGCGGGGCACATCGCCGCCGTGGCCAAATGGCTGGCTCAGGCTGCAGACGACCCGGCCTCCCTGCGGGAATGTGAGCTGGAAGATGACCGATCCATGTCGAGGACTGAGAGAAGAAAGGCGCCCGGCGGGGATGCGTCATCCTGCCTGGTGCTGTGAGGGCATTCTACATGACTTCACCAGGAACACCCGGCTCCACCGCCCCGGCAGATGCAGGCGGCTCTGGTGCCGGCATCGCCCTTGGTGCCCTCCGCGTCCTGCCCGTGGCCCCGCGCATAGCCCGGGCCGTCCTGGAAAGGCAGCACTACCTGCACAGCCTGCCGGGCGGCACGCAGCTGGCCTTCGGGGTCTTCGCCG
>CALMBS010000016.1 GCA_937860285.1 uncultured Chloroflexota bacterium | reverse complement strand
GCATAACCGTAACAGTCACGTTCTCTGTGGAGAAGCCAGTGAAATCCGCCGTCGTCGTCGTCCTGGTCACCGCCACGCTGAGCTGCTTCCCAGCTTCCAGGGGAAACAACGAGGCATCCGGGGGCGCATAGGAATACAGTACCGACGTCGACTGCCCCCACCATTCGTCAAATCCGCCATATGCCTCTTCCAGGTCGAAGAACGTGGCCTGGCTCACCCGGGAGATGACGATCCTCTGCCTGGCGGACCCGGGGGGAACCACGCCGCGCATGAAGATACAACAGTCCTGGCCGCCGGCTTCGTCTTCGCCGTCTACAAAGCAAATGAGAGTGCGGTCCGAACCCGCCACCTGATAATGCCACTCGCTTCCCACGGTGAGCACCGGCAGCTGGCCGTCCGGCGTCACCGTGACCGTGCAGCTGGCCGTCAGCCCCTGGTCGGCGGTGGTGGCCGTTATCACGGCGGTCCCGGTGTTCACTGCGGTCACCAGGCCTTCCGCGTTGACCAGGGCAACGTTGTTGTCAGTGGACGACCAGGCGACAGCCTGATTGGTGGCATTGGGCGGCTCTATCGTCGCCGCCAGATGTTCGGACAGGCCCTTCAAAATGGCCGTGGTGGACTTGTTCAGACTCACACCGGCCACCGGCTGAGGCGTGGCGAAGGTGAGGTCTTCAGACACAGCCTCATTCCCTGCCCCATCAGCGGACCTCACCCGGTAGTGGTACGTGGTGTTGGCCGTCAGGCCGGTCAGGCTGACAGAGTGGCTGGTACCCAGGCTATTGTCCGGATCCGACCACGAATCGTAGACGGCTGCCGGGCCATAATCGACCTGTGCGGTGGCCTTCTCGTCAGTCGTCCAGGTGATGGTGGCACCGGACGCAGTGTTGCCGGAGCTGCTGACGTCGAAGATGACCGGCGCTACCGTGTCCCTGGCACAGCCCACCAGACCGAGTACTGCCGGAAGGCACAGAAGCAGGGCCAACGCTCTCGCTGGACACTTCGTGGCGCACCTCCCCTCTAGCCCGAATCGCACCCCAGCCGCGTGCGGGAGATGATCTCCAGCTTGGCGGCGTCGGGCAGATCGTCGAAATAGGCGCAGTAGCCGGATACCCGGACCACAAGCTCGGGGTACCTCCCCGGATGGAGACGGGCGTCCTCCAGCATCTCCGGGTCCACCACGTTCAGCTGCACCTCCATGCCTCCATAGGCGAAGAAGCCCTTGATGAGGCCCGCCAGCCCATTCACTCCTTCCTCGCCGGCCAGGGTGGCGGGGTCGACGCGAAGGTTCAGGGCATACCCATTGGGCGCCAGCCGGGAATCAACACGGGC
>CALMBS010000015.1 GCA_937860285.1 uncultured Chloroflexota bacterium | reverse complement strand
AGCGACGTTTGATTTCCCATGGCCGCCGATGCTAAAATTCTCTCAATCAGGAGGTGCGCCACGGCTAAGCTATCTGATGAAGCCAAGCGGATCATTTCAGCCACTCAGCCAGCCTTCGTAGCCACCGCCAGCAGAACCGGCAAACCGAATGTCTCCCCCAAAGGATCCTTCAAGGTACTGGACGACGAGCACGTTGCCTTTGCCGAGATCGCCTCGCCCGTGACCATCGCCAACATCAGGGAGAACCCCCAGGTGGAGGTGCTGGTCTTCAACCCGGATACGTTCGGGGGCTGCCGCATCAAGGGCAAGGCCGAAGTCCTGGAGTCCGGCGATCTGGTCGAATCGTTGCGGTCGCAGTTTGCCCCTATGAAGATGAAGGTGCGTTCCGCCATCAGGATAGCCGTCGATGAGGTGGTCATCATGCCTCCTATGAAAGCGGGGTCGAAGTAGTCATGGATTTCAGATTCTCCGAAGACGAAGAGAAGCTAAGGCAAGAGGTACACGATTTCTGCCAGAAGGAGCCCCCGGAGAGCTTCCCCCACGAGATCGAGGACGAAGGGTACGGCTTTGGCGGCTGGTCCCGGGCCTTCACCACCAGGCTGGGCCAGAAGGGCTGGCTCTCCATCTCCTGGCCCAAGCAGTACGGCGGCATGGGCGGGACCATCATGCAGCGCTACGTCGCCGCTGAGGAGCTGGCCTATCACCGGGCGCCCCAGTACGGGCACCTGTTCGGCGATGCCGTGGCCGCCGGCCTCCTGTCCAAGGGCAACGAGGAACAGAAGACGGAGTTCCTGCCCAAGATGGCCAAGGCCGAGATACTCTTCTCCACCGGGCTGAGCGAGCCCGGCGCGGGCTCCGACCTGCTCAACACCGCCACCAAGGCCGTCAAGGACGGCGACTACTACATCATCAACGGGCAGAAGATCTGGCCCACCGGCGCCCACCTGGCCGAATGGACCTTGCTCCTGGCCCGCACGGACCCCAATGCCCCCAAGTCCAAGGGCCTCTCCACCTTCCTGGTGGACACCAGGTGGCCCGGCGTGACGGTCAACCCCATCATCGACATGGCCGGCGCCAAGTCCTTCAACGAGATCTTCCTGGAGGACGTCCGGGTCCACAAGAAGTACCTTCTGGGACAGGAGAACCGCGGTCTGCCGCTGGTCTTCGAGGCCCTTGAGGGCGACCGCTTCTGGGGCCGCTGCATCCGGCATGCCGGCAGCCGCCGGGACGTCGAGGAGCTGGTGGAGTACGTCAACGAAGCCAGGTATGACGGCCACCGCCTGAAGGACAACCAGATACTGAGGGACCAGCTGGCGGAGATAGCCATCGAGATGCAGGTCAGCCGCATGATCAACTACAAGGCAGCCTGGCTCCTGAACCAGGGGAAGAGCATCAGCTGGGAATCCTCGGTGGTCAAGGTCTTCGCCGACGAGCTGGGACAGCGGCTGGCCCACGTCGGGCTGCAGATCCTGGGCCCCGAGGTGCAGCTGGGCGAGGACCCGAAGTGGACCAAGTTCCGACAGAGATTTACCTTCCTCTACAAGTTCAACAGGGGCCTGAGCCTCGCCGGAGGGACCTCCGAGATCCAGAGGATGACGATAGCCACCAGGGGCCTGGCCCTGCCCAGAGGCTAGAGGGAAGAGGATAGAGAGATGGACTTCACCTTCACCGAAGAACAAGAGATGCTCCGCAAGATGGCCCGGGACTTCCTCAACACGGAGTGCCCGCGGGACACGGTGCGCAAGCTCATCAAGGACGAAAAGGGATACACGCCCGAGCTGTGGAACAAGATGACCGAGCTGGGCTGGCCGGGGCTCATCATCCCGGAGCAGTTCGGCGGCGTCGGCGGCAGCTTCATGGACATCGTGGCCCTGGTCGAGGAGATGGGGCGCGGCGCCCTGGTGGGGCCGCTGTTCTCCTCCCTGGTGGGCACGCTGGCCGTCATCGAGATGGGCAGCGACCAGCAGAAGGCGGACCTGCTGCCGAAGATAGCCGCCGGCAAGCTGATCCTGACCACCGCCGTGAGCGAGCCGGGCGTGGGCTTCGAGCTCGATGCCATCCAGTGCCAGGCCACCGCCGAGGGGGTGGACTGGGTGATCAACGGGACCAAGCTCTTCGTGGACAACGCCCACGCGGCCGACATCATCCTGGTGGCCACCAAGACCAAGCACGCCAGCAAGCAGGAAGGCATCGATTTCTTCCTGGTCGATGCGAAGGGCCCCGGCGTCACCATCACGCCCATTGAAACCATCTCGGGCGACAAGCAGTCCAGGGTGGTCATCAACGGGCTCAAGGTGCCGGAGGCCAGGAGGCTCGGCGAGGCCCACCAGGGCAAGGACCGCATCTCCCGGCTGCTGGAGATGGCCACGGTGCTCAAGTGCGCCGAGATGGAAGGCGGGGCCCAGCAGGTCCTGGACATGACCGTGACCTTCATGAAGGAGCGGGTCCAGTTCGACAAGCCCATCGGGGTCCTGGGGGCCCTTCAGACCCATGCGGCCAACATGGCCGTGGACCTGGAAGGCATGAAGTACATTACCTACCTCGTCGCCTGGAAGGTCAACGACAACCAGCCCT
>CALMBS010000014.1 GCA_937860285.1 uncultured Chloroflexota bacterium | reverse complement strand
TGGCGTGGGTGTTGTGGAAGAAGTCGGGCAGGGTCACCTGTTCCGTCATGAGCCCACCGCCCACCTCGAACCTCCTCTCCAGCAGCAGGCACTTCTGCCCTGCCTTCGCGAGGTACGAAGCGATGGTCAGCCCGTTGGGGCCGCCACCAATGATGATGATGTCGAACTTCTGGGCCATCTGTACCTCCTATAAATGGATTTCTTACTTCGCCTTGCGGGGATGTACGAGGCCGCCGTGCCTTCTGTAACGGTCGGTCAGGATACCCCCCACAATGCCATTGATGAGCATTCGCAGCCAGTCTGCTAGTGCAGCCGTCCCGCCAATGCAGTCAATCTGCCGATGCAGTTAATCTGCAACAGTATACCAACGTTACTCCGCGACTGCCAAACCGGGAGGCTGCCCCCACCTGCCCGGCCTTCCGGCCCGGAGGCCGCCCGGGGAACGGCCACACAGCCGATGATCCCGGGGCCGAACAGTCATGAGACCCCCCCTTTGGCTGTACCCTAAATGTATGAAATCACGAACCAATGATTAAAACATGATGATGAAATGAGTAGGATATGAGGTGTATAATCACAGGCCATGAGAAGACGGAGTCCCAAGACCGCCGGCGATGTGCTGGCCGAACTGGTGGAGATGAGGGTGGAGAACGCCCGGCTGCGGACGCAGCTGGCGAAATACGGGGCCAGGCCTGACGAGGTCCGGAGTGCCAGGGTCCCCCGGCTTTCGCTGGAACAGGTGGCCGAGATCCTGGACGGAGCGGGCGATGCCATCCTGGTGGTGGACCTCAGCGGCACCGTCATCTACATGAACAACAAGGTGGGAGAGATCTACGGCGGGCGCGAGATCCTGGGAAGGCGCTTCGTGGACGTGGACATCTTCGGCAGCGAGAGCCTGCAGGAGAAGGAGGTCTGGTCCCACGATCTGACTGCCCTGATGCAGCAGGACAAGCCGCCGCTGGCGGAGGTGGAGCTGCTGCGGGGAGACGGGACCCCGGTCTATACGGAGGTCAGCGCCTGCGCGCTGCGGCGGGAGGGCGAAGTGTGGGGGATGGTGGTGGTCATCCGGGACATCTCCGATCGCAAGAAGGCGGAGCAGAGGCTGCGGGACCTCTACGCGGAGGAGAGAAAGGCGCGGCAGCAGATCGAAGCCGAGATGAAGAGGAGGCTGGACTTCATGCGGGCGGTGGCCCACGAGCTGAAGACCCCGCTCACCCCCGTGCTGGCCTCCATAGGGTCTCTCACGGAGGAGCTGCAGGACGCCCGGCTGCAGAAGCTGGCGCGCAACGTGGCCCAGGGCGCCGCGGCCCTGGACAAGAGGGTCGATGAGCTGCTGGATCTGGCCCGCGGCGAGGTGGGCATGCTCCACCTGCGCCTCGAGTCCACGGACCTGCGGCCCATGCTGCGGTCCGTGGCCGACAACATGACCCCGCTGGCCCTGTCCAATGGGCTGTCGCTGACGGCGCAGCTGCCCCCCAACCTGCCCAAGGTGCGGGCCGATGTCACTCGCCTGGAGCAGGTGCTCACCAACCTGATGAACAACGCCATCAAGTTCACCCCCAGGGGCGGCAAGGTCACGCTCACGGCGGGATACCACGGGGCCAGTGTCGTGGTGGAGGTCAAGGACACCGGGCCGGGGGTGTCCGAGACGGAGAAGAAGCACATCTTCGAGCCATACCGCCATCCCGAAGGGGGTGTGCGGGTACGGCCCTATGGCATGGGCCTGGGCCTGGCGCTGTGCAAGATGTTCATCGACCTTCACGACGGCCAGATATGGGTCAGGAGCCGGCTGGGCAAGGGGTCCACCTTCGGCTTCTCGCTCCCGGTGGAGACGGGCGGGGTCATGGCCCCGCCGGCGGACAAGCCCGGCAAGCTGTGGAAGGTGCTCATAATCGAGGACAACCCCCAGATCGTGAACTCCATCGCGCTGGCGCTGGAGGCCGAGTGGCCCCACGCGGCGCTGCTGTCTACCAGGATGGGGGAGGAGGGAGTCGACCTGGTGGGGTCAGAGCACCCGGACGTGGTCATACTGGACCTGGGCCTGCCGGACAAGGACGGCCTGGATGTGCTGCAGGAGATACGGCTGTTCTCCTCGGTGCCGGTGCTGGTCCTGACGGTGAGGCAGGAGGAGCAGGACATCACCCGGGCCCTTACCCTCGGGGCCAATGACTACGTTACCAAGCCGTTCAAGACCAGGGAGCTGATGGCCCGGCTGAAGGTGCAGCTGCGCCGGCAGGCGCCCACCGAGGAGGATGCACCTATCGTCTACGGCCCCTTGCGCCTGGACCCCGCCACCTTCGAGCTGGCCTACGGTCCCCGGGAGATCAGCCTTACCGTGGTCGAAGGGCATATCATGAGGCAGCTCATGCTGAACGCCGGGCGGGTGGTGACCTACGGCCGGCTGGCCGAGGCCGTGTGGGGGGACGAGGACTACCCCGGGGCGGTGGTCACCCTGCGGACCTACATCAGACAGCTTCGCCAGAAGCTGCAGGCGGCCGCCAGCGATCCCCGCCTGATACTGACCAAACCCAGCGTGGGCTACTCGCTGGTGAGGCTGGCGTGATCGCGGCGGGCGGGAAAAAGGTACGACAGGTTTGACGATTTGCCCATTCCTTGGTATTCTCGCTTGTCGGGGGACCCAACTGCTTCCTGGACAGTGCAGCGGCGGCGCATACGTCGTTCTGGCCGGACCGGCGCACGCGACGCAGACCGCCGATGGTAGTCCCGAACGGGGGGAAAGGAGTCGCTGACGAGAATGGCTGATAATCAGGCAAACGGCAAGTGGGATGCAGAGGTGGATGTGGTCGTGGTCGGCTTCGGCGGTGCGGGCGCCTGCGCCGCGCTGGAGGCGGCCCAGAAGGGGGCCTCGGTACTGGTGCTGGACGCCATGCACGGCGGCGGGGCCACCGCCGCCAGCGGCGCCATCATCTACGCCGGGGGGGGCACGCCCTACCAGAAGGCGGCCGGTTTCGACGATACGCCGGAAGAGATGTACAAGTACCTTAAGGTGGAGATCGGCGAAGGGGTCATGTCCGACAAGACCCTGCGCCGCTTCTGCGAGGGTTCCGCGGCCGATATCCAGTGGCTGGCGGAGGCCGGCGTCCCCTTCGAGGGGTCGCTGTGCCCGTTCAAAACATCCTATCCCACCGACGACTACTATCTGTACTACTCCGGAAGCGAGAACAACGAGCTGAACAAGGCCGTGGCCAAGGCGGCCCCCCGCGGCCACCGGGCGAAGGGCGCGGGCATCTCGGGGCTGACGCTCTTCCACAGCATGGAAAAGACAGTCCGGAACAACAAGAGCATCCAGGTGCGCTGCCAGTCGCGGATAACCAAGCTGGTCCAGGGGCCGGATGGGAAGGTCATCGGTGTTGAAGGGCGGTCCATTCCGCCCAGCTCTTTCATCCTGCGTCCCCTGCATGGAGGGATGACCTGGGCCAACGCCAAGCTCAGCACCTACATGCCACCCATCGCCAGCCTGCTCAACCTGATCACCAGCGGCATCATGGCGCTGCGCGCCCGCCCGTACCGGGCGAAGGCGCGCCAGGGCGTCATCCTGTGCGCCGGCGGCTTCATCTTCAACAAGAAGCGGGTGGCGGAGTGCAACGCCGACTACTCCAAGTGCCTCCCCCTGGGGACCTACGCCGACGACGGGTCGGGAATCGCCCTGGGTGAGAGCGTCGGCGGGGCCACGTCGCGCATGGACAAGATGTCCGCCTGGGGCTTCTATGTTCCTCCCGAGGCCCTGATGCAGGGCGTGCTGGTGGACCGGCAGGGGAAGCGCATCTGCAGCGAGGACCTCTACGGGGGCAAGCAGGGCGCCATCATCGTGTCCAAGGCCGGCGGGTTCGCCAAGCTGATCATCGACAGCAAGACCTATGCCGAGGCGAAGGTGCATCTGAAGGACCAGCTGGCCACCTTCCAGAAGCTGACCCAGATCCCCATGCTGCGGCTCAGCCGCAGAAGGGCCGGGTCGCTCGCGGAGCTGGCGAAGAAGATAGGGGTGGACCCAGCCGGCCTCGAGGCGACCATGAAGGAGTACAACGATAGGGCCAGGGCCGGCCAGCCCGACACGCTGGGCAAGTACCCCAAGCGGTTCGTGCCCCAGGAGACCCCGCCCTTCTACGCGCTGGACTGCGGGCTGCGGGGCTTCGCCGCCTTCCTGACCACCTTCGGCATACCGACCGCCGCCATCACCCTGGGCGGACTGGTAGTTGATGAGGACACGGGCGAGGTGAAACGGGCCGACGGGTCCCGGATAGAAGGCTTGTATGCCGCCGGCCGCAACGCCATCGGGCTCTGCTCCAACAACTACTTCGCCAGCGGGTCATCCATCGCGGACTGCATCTTCGCCGGCCGGCGGGCCGGGGCGCACGCGGCTGCCCGGCAGGTGAAGAAGTAAGAAGCGCTACTCGCGCAGTTTGATCTCGGGGTGGCGAGCCGCGACCCGCTACTCGCGCAGTTTGATCTCGGGGTGGCGAGCCGCCACCCGCTACTCGCGCAGTTTGATCTCGGGGTGGCGGGCCGCGATCACCCGGCGCATCCCGTCCCGCCACTTGACCCGGCACTCGCCGGTGAACTCGCGGCGTCGGGTGCTATCTGCGACCACTGTCTTGGCCGCCAGCGGATCGTCGGGGGCATCGATGAACTGCGGTTTGAGCCCCGCGATCTCTCCCATGTAGGCGCAGTAGGTCCGCACCTCGACGGCCTCGTCCCCTCCCCAGTTCACGATGGTGGCCGGCACGCTGGCCGCCGCCAGCAGCCCCCCGGCCTGGTAGTTGATATCGTCCTCGTGGATCGGGGTGCACACGGAGGCCCGCCCCGGCTGCACCGGCACCGGCAGGCCCGCCAGCATCCACTCGAACTGCCACGGCGGCAGCCCGCCGTATTCGCCGTAGTAGACGTTCATCCGGGCGATAGTGGTGGGCAGGCCCAGCTGCCGCGCCGCCGCCCTGGCCACCGCCTCCTGGGCCATCTTCGACGTGGCGTAGGTGGGGCAGTGGAGGGACCGTGGCCCGCCCAGCGGGTCCGTCTCCTTGAGCGCGCGGTACGGGTCCTCCGGCAGGTCGTAGATGGCGCAGCTGGACATGATCAGGGCCGCGCGGGCCCGGCGGCAGTGGCTCATCAGCAGGCCCGTGCCCTCGGCGTTGACCCGCAGCGCGGCGTCGAAGTCCAGCCCACCCTCCTGGTAGACCGCAAAGTGGATGAGGCAGGTGAAGTCGTCGGGCAGACCCCGGAACTCGGGGCTGCCCAGGTCCGTGGCGTGGGTCCTGACCCCCTCGCTTTGCAGGTGCTTCCGCTTGGCCTCGTCCCTGAACCTGGCCAGGCCCCAGACCTCGTTGCTCTTCGCCAGGTAGGAGGCCAGGCGGTAGCCTATCTGGCCCGTCAGGCCGGCGAACAGTATCTTCTCGTTCTTCAGATCCTTCACCGGTATTCCCCCCTTCCGGATGATGGGCGCGCCACCGTGCGACCAGGCCCGGGCGCGGGCCCGGAGCGAACCAGCCGCGGCCGGCCCGCTCCGCAGCCACTATACATCCGCATCAGGCGGCACGTCAAAACCCGGCACATGCACCTCCGGAGGCCGCTCCCAGCGCCTCCTGAGCCGCGCCACTTGACAGATTCCGGCAGGGGCTGCTATCGTCCGTGGCAACCTCACCTCGAATGAGGCCGCAGGCGGGGGGCGTTCGGGGATACAGCAGCCGTCCCATGCCGGCCCCCCCGGGACTAGGAAGGAGACATCACGCCATGATCAAGACCATCTCGTTCATGAAAAGGAAGCCGGGCCTGTCCCGGGAGGACTTCATCCGCCACTACGAGGAGCATCACGCACCGCTGGCCCTGAAGCACTTGCCCACCTTCCGGAAGTACGTGCGCAACTACCCCGTGGCCATGCCCGGAGCGGACGAGCCGGAGTTCGACTGCATGACGGAGTTCTGGTTCGACGACATCGAGGGCGCCCTGAAGGTGCAGGAGATACTTGGTGACTACAAGACCGAGGTGGGGCGCATATTCCTGGAGGACGAGGAGAGGTTCCTGGACCGCTCCAGGAGCCGGTCGTTCCTGATCGACGAGAGGGCCTCTCAGATATAGGCCGCCCGGCCGCGAGGTCCGCCGATGAAGGTGCTGGTAACCGGGGGATTGGGCAATGTGGGCCGCAGCTGCCTGGTCGAGCTGCTCCACCAGGGCCATGAGGTGACCTGCTTCGACCTGAGCACCAGGGCCAACCTGAGGCGGGCCCGGGCCTTCGGCGGACGGGTGCAGTTCGCGTGGGGCGACCTGCGGCAGGCGGGCGACGTGGCCGCGGCCGTGCGCGGCCAGCAGGTGGTGGCGCATACCGCCTTCATCCTGCCGCCGCGGACCGATGAGCTGCCGGAGTTGGCGGCGGCGGTCAACGTGGGCGGCACCCGGGGCCTGGTCGCCGCCATGCAGCAGCAGCGGCCGCTGCCGCGCATCATCTTCATCTCCTCTTTCAGCGTCTACGGGGCCTGCCAGGACAGGGTGCCCCCGCGCACGGCCTCAGACCCCGTCCAGCCCATGGACAACTACAATCGCCACAAGGTGGAGTGCGAAGCCGCAATCCGCGAGTCCGGGCTGCAGTGGACCATCCTGCGGCTGGGCGTGGTGCCGCCGAAGTCGCTGGGAGGATTCACCCCGAAGATGTTCGATACGCCTGCCGGCCAGCGCACGGAGTTCGTCCACCCCGACGATGTCGGCCTGGCGGTGGCGAATGCGGCGGCGAGCGAGGAGGTGTGGGGCCGGGTCCTCCTCATCGGGGGCGGGGGGACCAGCCAGCTCTACTTCCGGGACTTCGCCGGCGGCCTGATGGAGGCCATGGGGATAGGCCGCCTGCCCGATAGCGCCTTCGCTGCTACGGCGTGCGCCTTCTCGGACTGGATGGATACTGGCGAGAGCCAGCGCCTGCTGCGGTACCAGCGGCACTCCTTCCAGGATTTCACCAGTGAGATAGCGAGCTCGCTGGGTCCGCTCCGGATTGCCTTTCGGCTGCTCTCACCATTGATACGGTGGTGGATGCTGCGGCAGTCGCCATACTACAGGTCGGGCAAGGAGGTTCGGTGATGAAGAACACATGTTTTCCCAGGCTGTTTCAGCCGGGCCGCATCGGCAGCCTGGAGGTCAAGAACCGGCTGGTGATGCCCCCCATGGGCACCAACATGGCCACGCCGGATGGCCTGATGACCGAGGAGATCATCGCCCACTACCGGGCCAGGGCCAGGGGTGGGACGGGCCTGATCATCGTCGAGACAACGTGCGTGGATGCGCCGGGGGGCAAGACCACCGCCTTCCAGCTGGCCCTCAGCGACGATCGGTACATTCCCGGCCTGCGGCGGCTGGCCGAAGCCATCCACCTCGAAGGCAGCCGGGCCGTGCTGCAGCTCCAGCACGGCGGGCGGGGCACCAACTCCTCCATCACCGGGGTTCAGCCGGTGGCGCCATCGGCGGTCCCCATGCCCTATGGCACGCAGGTGGGCTACGAGGGTGAGATGCCGCGGGAGCTCAGCGTCCCCGAGATCAAGGACCTGGTCCGCCGCTTCGCTGCGGCCGCCGCCAGGGCCAGGGAGGCCGGCTTTGACGGGGTGGAGATCCACAGCACCGGCTACTACCTGGTGGCCCAGTTCATCTCCTCCACCGCGAACCTGCGCCGGGACGAGTACGGGGGCAGCTTGCCCAACCGGGCCCGGTTCCTGACCGAGATCGTGCGGGCCGTCAGGGAGCGCGTGGGAAGGGACTACCCCGTGCTCTGCAAGGTCAGCGCCATGGAGCTGGGGCCGGGGGCCGGCCTCACCTTCGAGGAGGCGCAGCAGGTGGCTCGCCTGGCCCAGGAGGCAGGGGCCGACGCGCTGGAGATCGCCGCCATGCTCTGGGGGGTGATCCCCCAGATCCCGCCGCCCACAG
>CALMBS010000013.1 GCA_937860285.1 uncultured Chloroflexota bacterium | reverse complement strand
ACCTGATCGACACGCCGGGGCACATCGACTTCAACTACGAGGTCTCCCGCAGCCTCAAGGCCTGTGAGGGCGCCGTGCTCCTGGTGGACGCCACGCAGGGCGTGGAGGCCCAGACCATAGGCAACGCCTACTTCGCGGTTGACGCGGGGCTGGAGATCATTCCGGTCATTAACAAGATCGATCTGCCCAATGCCATGATCGACGATTGCCGGCTGCAGTTCGATGAGCTCCTGGGGCTGTCGGCCATGGATGCGCTGCTGGTGTCGGCCAAGGACGGCACCGGCGTGCCGGAGCTGCTGGAGACCATCGTCTCCCGGGTCCCTCCGCCCGGGGACGAGACTGATGCGCCCACCAGCTGCCTCATATTCGATTCCCACTACGACGCCTATCGGGGCGTCATCGCCCATGTGCGCCTCTTCTCCGGCAGCGTGGCGCCGGGCGACAGGGTCACGGTGAAGTCGACCGGCAAGACCTTTGACGTTACTGAGGTGGGATGCTTCACCCCGCAGGAGACGCCGGTCGAGAGGCTGGTGGCGGGGGACGTGGGCTTCGTCGGGGCCATGATCCGGGACGTGGCGGATATCCGGGGGGGGGACACCATCATCTCGCCCGAGCATCCCGAGACCCCGGCCATTCCGGGCTTCCGGCGGCTGCAGCCGATGGTGTTCTGCGGCCTCTACCCCATCAACACCAGCGAGTACGGGAAGCTCATGACGGCCCTGGAGAAGTTCCAGCTCAACGACTCCGCCATCGTGTACGAGAAGGAGAGCTCGGCGGCGCTGGGCCACGGCTTCCGCGTGGGGTTCCTGGGCATGCTGCACATGGAGGTCACCATCGAGAGGCTCCGCCGGGAGTACGAGCAGGACCTGATCGCCACCATGCCGTCAGTGGTGTACAAGGTGGTCACCACCAGGGGCGAGACGCTCATGATCGACAACCCCTCCAAGTTCCCTAAGCCCCAGGAGATCGACCACATCGAGGAGCCCATGATCCGGGCGCACATCGTCCTGCCGCTGGAGCACGTCGGGCCGGTCATGGAGCTCTCCAACAACCGGCGGGGGATGCTGGTGGGCATGGACCACCCGGATCCCCGCCGGGTCATCATGACCTACGACTTCCCGCTGGTGGAGACCATCGCGGACTACTATGACCGGCTGAAGTCCGTCAGCCGGGGGTACGCCAGCATGGACTACGAGTTCACCGGATATCGCCAGGGTGACCTGGTCAAGGTGGACATCCTGGTCAACGGTGATCCGGTGGATGCCTTCTCCTATATCGCCACGCGCGAGAGCGCCGTGGCCAGGGGCCGGGCGCTGGTGCACAAGCTGCGGAAGGCGATACCGAGGCAGCAGTTCAAGGTCCCGCTGCAGGCGGCCATCGGTGGAAACGTCATCGCCCGGGAGGACATTGCCCCCATGCGCAAGGACGTTCTGGCCAAGTGCTACGGCGGCGATGTCACGCGCAAGAGGAAGCTCCTGGAGAAGCAGCGCGAGGGGAAGAAGCGGATGAAGATGGTGGGCGCGGTGGAGGTGCCCCAGGAGGCCTTCCTGTCGCTGCTGAAGCTGGAAGAGTAGGGGTGAAGGGCCTCTACGTCCACGTCCCCTTCTGCGTCTCCAAGTGCGCCTACTGCGACTTCTACTCGGTGGCCGGCCGGCTGGACCTCATCCCGTCCTACCTGGATGCGGTCCTGGCGGAGGCCCGGCGGCACGCCGGCCTGTCGTTCGAAACCCTGTACCTGGGCGGCGGGACCCCCAGCCTCCTGGAGGCCGGGGGCCTGAGGCAGCTGATGGAGGGGCTGGGCCGGTCCTTCGACCTCTCCCGTGTGACCGAGGCCACCATCGAGGTCAACCCCGAGTCGGCATCGGGGGAGTGCCTGCGCGCGGCGCTGGAAACCGGCTTCCGCCGGGTCTCAATCGGCGTTCAGTCCCTATCGGACGCGGAGCTGCGCAGCGTGGGCCGGGCCCACAACGCGCTTCAGGCTGCCGAGGCCGTCTCCCGGGCGGCGGAGCTGGGATTCGGGGACGTCTCGGCGGACGCCATGGTCGGCCTGCCCGGGCAGCGGTCAGTCGGACCCACTCTGCAGAGACTGGTCAGCCTGGGCGTCAGCCACGTCTCCCTGTACTGTCTCTCGCTGGAGCCCGGCACGCCGCTGGCGCTGCATCCGCCGGGCGGCCTGCCCTCCGAGGACGAACAGGCGGACCTCTTCGAGGGGGCCCGTGCCTGGCTGGAGGACCTGGGGTTCGTGCACTACGAGATCTCCAACTTCTGCCGGCCCGGAAGAGAGTGCCGGCACAACGTGAACTACTGGCGGGGTGGGGAGTACCTTGGCCTGGGGCCCTCCGGGGCCTCGCACCTGGGGGGCCGGCGCTGGAGGAACCCTGCCGACCTGGATGCCTACCTTGGCCATCCTGGCGCCGCAGTGGAGGAGATGGAGGAGCTGGGCCCGGGGGAGAAGGCGGCGGAGGAGGCCATGCTGCGCCTGCGCCTGCTCTGCGAGGGGCTGGCCGCTGACGATATGGTGGAGCGGTTCGGACCGGAGGCCATGAAGGGAGTCCTTGCCCGGCTCGATGCGCTGACTGCGGATGGACTCCTGGTCAGAGACGGCTCCAGGTACCGGCTGCCGCCCGGGCGGGTGCTGACGTGCAACCCCATACTGGCCAGGGTCCTGGCCTAGTGCGTCCGGGTGGGTAATCCGGTGGTGATGTCGCCTGGCGGGGTGAAAGGGGAAGCTGCCCGGCTGCTACTGTCCGAAGCCCTGTTCCGCGGACTGCTCAAATGAGTCGTCCACAATGATTTCGAAGGGGCACTGGATGGCTCCGGTGGGGCACACCGCCTCACAGTCAGTGCAGTACCCGCACTCGTCGGTCTCGTGCACGGATATGATGCTGCCGGTGATGACCAGGGCCCCGCAGTCGCAGACGGTCATGCACAGGCCGCACCCGTTGCAGAGATCGGCGTTGATGATGGGCATATCGAACATCTGCAATCCCTACCGACTCCTTATTCTGCCACCGCTGTCAACGGCGGGGATGTGACCCTGGTCTCCGCCCCCGGCGAGTCTCATGAGACCACCCCGCCCAGCTCCTGAAGCGCCTTTCTATTGGTGACCACGATCCGGTGCCGCTCCATCCGGATGGCCCCCTCGTCCTCCAGCACCTTCAGCGACCGGCCCACCACCTCCCGGGCCGTGCCCACCATGGCGGCCATCTCCTGCTGGGTCAGTCTGGGGTGCGGCTCCTCGGGGGAGCCGTGGTCCGCGGCGTACTCCAGGAGCAGCTTGGCCACCCGGCCGGTCACATCCCGGAATGAGAGGTCCTCAACCAGGGCGACGAAGTGCCGCACTCTCTTCGACAGCACCCTGATGACGTTCATGGCCACGGCCGGGTTCTCCTGGAGAAGCTCCTCCATGTCGGTCCTGGTCATGCCGTACAGCAGGACGGGCGTCATGGCCACAGCGCTGGCAACGTTGGGTCCTCCATCGAGGATGGGGACATCGTTGAAGGACTCCCCGGAGCGCAGCAGGCACAGTGTCTGCTCCTTGCCCTCGATGGAGGTCTTGAAGCTCTTCACGGCTCCCGAAACCACGAAGTAGATGACCTCAGAGGTGTCTTCCTCCATCAGGATCATGTCGCCGCGCTGGAAGGTCTGCTCGAACATGTGCTGGCCGACGGCCTCGAGGTCCGACTCACTCAGGCCGGCGAAGTAGGGGATCCCTCTCAACAGGTCGATATCGATGGCCATGACTGCAAAGCCGGGTGAGCTGGGATTTGAGCCTATGTTACTTACACGGCGGCGGCAGTGTCAAGGAGCTGCCGCCGCCAGAGGTGCCCTGCTGCTGTGCCGGGAGCCCCGCCGGCCGGCCTAGCCGTCCAGCCCCCAGCGCTCCTTCCTGGTGAACCAGCCCTGCGGGTTGGAGAGATACTCGAAGGAATCGAGGAGGGCCAGGTAGTGCATCCTCTCTTCTCCGGTGAGGGCCTTGTAGAACGACTTCTCGTGGGGCGACTCCGCCTCCTCGAGGCGGGTCTTGTAGAACGTGTAGCTCTTGTCCTCCAGGGCCATAGCCATCTTGAAAGCGTCCAGCTCCGTCTCCGCCGGCTTCACCGGCCGGGCGTCCATGTCCACGAAGGCCTCGTCCAGCACGCTCTTCAGAGTGGTGGCATGCTTGAACACCGTCTCACTGGCCGGCCAGCCCCTGTTGGCCTTGATGGCATCGTAGATCTCCCGCGCCTTCTGGGCGTGCTGGTCTTCATCCGCCGCCAGCCGCGTGAAGAACTTGGTCAGGACGGGGGTCCCGCCACTGGCCGCGGCATCCAGGTAGAACTTCTTCCCCTCCGCCTCCATCTGCAGGGCCGTTTCCAGGGCCTTGGTCGCTTTCTCAATATGGTGTGTCATGCTGTCAGGTTACCTCCTCTCCTGTTGGGCTCCATGTTTCCTGGCCGGTCATGAAATGCCCCTGCCGGCGTTGCGGCGGGCCATCCTGGCGCCCATCTCGAAGGCCTCCCGCAGCGCCGACGGGTGCTGCAGGATGTCACCCTTCCGGTCCACTCCCCGTACCAGGAGCTCTTCGCTGTACTCCACACCGATGGTCCTGAAGAAGTACCTGACGGTGGCTATGGACCCGTCGAAGAGCTTGTCGCCCATGGTGGCGCCCACGCCGAGGAACGCTCCCGTTCGTCCGCCACCGGGCCAGGCCTGCTTCAGGACGTGCTTCCGGGCCCACAGGGCCTGGCAACGGTCGATGAGCGCCTTCAGCTGGGCGGTGACTCCATAGAAGAAGATGGGCGAGGCGACCATGACGCAGTCTGCCTCTGTCAGCCTGGGATACAGGGCGTCCATATCGTCTCGGATGACGCATTGCCCGTCATCCAGGCAGCCGTAGTGCTCGCGGCAGGGCGAGATGTTCATCTGGTCCACGACGACCTTCTCCACCTCCGCCGCCTGGTCAACTGCCCCTTTCAGGGCCGCATCCAGCAGAAGGTCGGTGTTCCCGCCCAGCCTCGGGCTGCCCATGATCCCCAGGACTCTCAAGGCTTACTCCCGGCCGCCGCCGCTAGTCGACCTTCTTGAACATCTTGGCCGCTGCGCCGCAGACGGGGCACCGGTCCGGGGCGGCCCCCTCCACGGTATGCCCGCAGACCTGGCAGACGAAGAAGGGCTGCTCCCCCACGGCCTGGCCCTGGTTCAGCCGGTCCAGCGCCGCCTGAAACAGGACGTGGTGGGTCTGCTCTACCTGGTTGGCCAGGTCGAAGCTGCGCCTGGCGCCCGCCTGCTTCTCGCTCTCCGCCTCCTTGATGAAGCCGGGGTACATCTGGGTGAACTCGTGATGCTCGCCGCCGATGGCCGCCGCCAGGTTCTCCCTGGTGGCCTTTATGCCCTGCAGAGCTCTCAGGTGGTTTCGGGCGTGGACCGTCTCCGCCTCGGCCGCGGCCCGGAAGAGGCGGGCGATCTGCCTCTGTCCTTCTTCCTCGGCCTTCTCGGCGAAGAAGAGGTACTTGCGGTTGGCCTGGCTCTCACCGGCAAAAGCGTGCTCCAGGTTCTCATTCGTCTTGGCCATGGTCTACCTCCCTTGTTCCCGACTTTCTGTCATCCTGAGGTGCTCGATCTTCATGCACTTGTCCATCACCACGTCCAGGCCGGCCTTCCTGGCCCGCCCGGCGGCGGTCTCGTTGACGATCCCCCGCTGCATCCACACCGCCCTGGCGCCGATCTCGATGGCCTGGTCCACGACAGGCGGGACGTCCTCGGCGCGGCGGAAGATGTCCACCACGTCCACCTTCTCCGGTATGGCGGCCAGGTCCGGGTAGCAGGTCTCGCCGAGTATCCGGGGAACGCGCGGGTTCACCGGTATCACCCGGTAGCCCTGGTCCCTGAGATAGCAGAATACCCCGTGACTGGGGCGGTCGGCGTCGGGCGACATGCCCACCACCGCCACCGTGCGGCAGTCTGTCAGTATTCTCCGCTCCGGACTCGTCTCACTCGGCATCAGGCCCCCGCCTCCTGCTTCCTATCTTTCCGGGGTGGTGTGTGTCTCGAAGATACCCTTGGTGGAGATGCGCCACGGCTGACCGCCGCACTCCTAGATGATATCACGAACGAGCGGTCGGTCTGAAGCGACCTGGGTCACATCAAGGCTTGGCCAGGGGGCGGCGCGGCCGGTCACAGGGACCGGGCGAACGTGAGGTAGAGCCTGGCAGCCTGGACCACCTGCTGGAAGTCGACGGTCTCCTCCGGTGTGTGGGCAGTCTCCAGGTTGCCCGGGCCCAGGATGACTGGATCGGCGCCTCCGGCCCAGAGAACGTTGCCGTCCGAGTGGCTGCGAAACACCTGGGGGTCCCAGCTCAGGTCCATCCTCTGAAAGGCATCCCGGAGCTTCTTTACCACCGGGCGCTTGGGCGAGATGAGGTAGCCGGAGTGGGCATTCTCGAACCGGATGTAGGCGTCCATGCCAGAGATGTTCTGCTCTGCCTCCTCGACCAGCTGCTCCAGGTCGGCCTTCAGCGTCTCCATTCTCGAGTCCGGGGGCAGGTGCAGGTCCAGCCATGCCTCGCAGCTGTCCGGCACCACGAAGCCGCCGGGGAAGCCCGAGAGCTGCCTGATGTTGTAGACCAGCCCCTGCGGAGCGGAGTCGGCGTACTCCGTCAGCTTGAGCAGGAGCTTGAGCATGGTCTCGATGGCATTCTGGCCCAGCTCCGGCATGGAGGAGTGGGCGATCTTGCCCCTGGTGCGCAGCAGCACCTCGAGGTAGCCGTAGTGCCCCAGGCAGGGGACCAGGTTGGTGGGTTCAGCCACCAGGGCCCAGGGGAAGCTGTGTTCCCTGATCAGGGTCTTGGCCCCGTCGCCCTCCTGCTCCTCGCCGACCACCAGGGCCAGCCCCAGCGAGTGGAGCGGTCTTCCGGCCTCTGCCAGAACGGTGAAGGCCTCTATCATGGCGGCGCAGCCGGCCTTCATGTCCACCGCGCCCAGGCCGGCGATGTTCCCGGCGTCCTCGTGGGAACCGTAGTCATCGAGGTCCCAGGCGGTCACCGTGTCGAGGTGGCCCACGAAGCACAGCTCCACGTTCTCCGTCTTGTCCGGCATGACCACCAGGTTGAAGCGGTTCTCATCCACCACCTGCCTTTCCACGGGCAGGCCCTGCTTCTTGAGGTAGTCCTCGGTGAACTCCAGTATCTCCTCCTCCTTGCCGGAGGGACTGTAGATGTCGATGAGATTCTTAAGGAGGGCCCTCAGCCTCTCCGGCTGCACCTCGGCGGTCAGGTCAGGTCTGGGTGCCATTCTTCTGCTTCCTCCGGGACCCGCGCCCCCGGCGCGGCTTCTCCTGGTACGTCTTGACGTTCAGGGTGAGGTAGACCTGCTCCTCGGGGTTGCCGAAGCCCTTCTTCTTGAAGAAGGCCAGGGCCGGCCGGTTGCTGGCCTCGGTGTCCACCATGAAGATGCGCACCCCGTCCTCGATCATCTTCTCCGCCAGCTTGTCGAAGAGGCGGCTGCCGAGCCCTGACCGCTGCCATTCCGGGGCCACCGCCAGCCACACCACGTAGCCGTACTTCCAGGCGGACCTGGTCTTGGTGACGGTAGTCCCCAGGATGAAGCCCACAATGGCCTTGTCTGCCTCGGCCACGAGGCAGAACTCGGGGTCGGAGTTGAACAGCGAGGTGACCTCGAACTCGTCCCAGGTGCGATAGAGGGTGGGGTTCTCCTCGGAGGTGAAGATCCTCTCGCCGAGATGGAAGACCGCCGCCAGGTCGTCGACCTCCATCTCCCTGATTTCGAGCTCCGGCTCCCTCCGGGCCGTCTCTTCCGGGCTGGCCCTTCCGTTGGTGCCTTGCATCATTCCTCCAGGTCCGTCTCGTTTCCGATTGCCCCTGCCGCCGGGGCCGCCGAGGTGATCTGATTATACTGGCCGGGTTCATCACGGACATGCAG
>CALMBS010000012.1 GCA_937860285.1 uncultured Chloroflexota bacterium | reverse complement strand
AAGATCATCTTCTCCACCAAGTGGAAGGCCGAGCCGGCCCACCCCGGGGAGTTCTGATGCTGCAGGCAATTCCGGGCCAGCCCGCAAACACAACGACACCGTTGAGCGAACGGACTTACTGAAAGGAGTCAGAATGGCTGATATGAGTTTTGATGCCGTCATCATTGGCGGGGGCAACAAGGGCCTCATGCTGGCGATGTACCTCATGAAATACGCCGGCATGAGCGTGGGCATCTTTGAGAGAAGGCATGAGATCGGCGGGTGCCTGGCCACCGAGGAGACCGCGGCCCCAGGGTTCCGCGGCAACACCCATGCCAACATCATCCTGCCTATGTACTACATGCCGCTGTGGCGCGACTTCCCCGATTTCTGGGAGTACGGCGGCCGCTGGGACCAGCACCTGTGCAGCGACGGCTTCGTCTTCCGCAACAACAAGAAGGCGCTGGGCATATACAGCACCAAGTACGACCCGGACCAGAGCAAGACGGCGGCCCAGATCGCCCGCTTCTCCAAGAAGGATGCCGACAAGTGGCTGAAGACCTCCGAGATGGAGCGCAGCCGGGAGTACTGGAGGGTCCAGGCCGACATGCTGTTCAACCCCGCCGAGTACAAGCTGGACCCCAACATCGCCCCCGGCATCGGCATGAGACAGATCGAGTTCTTCCCCAAGATGATGGAGGCCGGGTACACCCCCGACGGCGTAATCATGGCCGGCAGCTCCTACCGCGTGATCAAGGAGTGGTTTGAGAGCCCGGAGCTTCAGTCCTGCATCCTGCGGTTCGCCGTCTCCGCCGTCAACGACATCAACGATGCCAACTACGGCCCCACCGCCATGGGCTTTGCCTCCTACCTGCCCATCATCGGCTTCGCCCCCGGCGGGACCCACCAGATCGCCCACGCCTGCCACCAGATACTCACCCAGCTGGGGTGCAAGTTCTTCACCCACGCTGAGGTGGACAAGGTGGTCATCGAGAATGGCGAGGCCAAGGGCATCAAGCTGATGGACGGCAGCCAGGTGAAGGCCAACAAGCTGGTGGTCAGCGCCGGCATGAGCCCGGCCCAGCTCTGTTTCGACCTCATCGGGAAGGAGAAGATCGACCCCATGCTGGCCCACCGCGTCGAGATGATCGAGAACACCTTTGGCTGCCTGATGTGGTACACCTTCGCCGTACACCAGGCTCCCAACTACCTGGCGGAGGAGTTCTTCCCCGACATCCACGAGTGCGAATGGCTGGGCATGCAGCCCGACTCCAGCCCGGACCACATCGCCCGGGAGTGCCAGTACATGAAGCTCGGCATGTGGCCGCCCTTCGAGGACTACGCGCCGACGGTGGGTTGCCACAGCCTGGCCGACCCCTTGATGGCCCCTCCCGGCAAGCACGTCCTGCAGAACGAGCAGCTGGCACCCCCGGCCAGCAAGCACACCGAGAAGGAGTGGCTGGAGATCAAGGAGCGCTACGCCGACGAGCTGATCCAGATCTGGAAGCAGTATGCCCCCAACATGACCTGGGACAACGTCATCGGCGTCGATACCAACAGCCCCTACGACAACCTGCGCATGAAGAACCTGGCGCCCCACGGCACCATGGCCGGCATCGACCGCAACCCCTGGCAGCTAGAGGGCAACCGGCCCACCCCGGAGCTGGCCAACCACCGGACCCCGATCAAGAACCTCTACTGCACCGGCGGCTGCTGGTGGGTGGGGTCCAACGCCGGGTCCAGCGAGTCCTACAACTGCTACAAGATCATCGCCAAGGACCTCAACCTGCCCAAGATCTGGGAGCAGTCGGACAAGCAGGAGCCGGAGTCCCGGGTGGATGCCGGCTTCGAGGCCAAGAAGAGGCTCTGGGACTGGGGTGCGGCGCACCCGAAGAAGTACGGATAGCGCGCGGCTGGAGACAGCCCGGCCTCACGGACTGGTCAGGGCGGCGGCAGTTCCTCTGCCGCCCCCC
>CALMBS010000011.1 GCA_937860285.1 uncultured Chloroflexota bacterium | reverse complement strand
CCCGCTGCTGCTGCCCGGCGGACAGCTGCCCGGGGCGGCGGTTCTCCAGTCCGGTGAGCCGCATCCTCTCCAGCAGGAGCCGGACGCGTTCCTGTTCCTCCGGCCGGGGACGGTGGCGGATGCCGTAGGCTATGTTCTGCCAGGCCGACAGATGAGGGAACAGGCTGTAGCTCTGGAAGACGAAGCCCACCTTGCGCTCCCGTGGCGGGAGGTTGACCCGCCGCGACGAGTCGAACAGCACCCGGCCGTTGAGCCGGATGGAACCCTCGTCGGGCCGGACCAGCCCGGCGATGCACTGCAGCGTCATGGTCTTACCCGACCCGGACGGCCCCAGGATGCCCAGGACGCCTCGCTCGACCGAGAGGGCGACATCCAGGGCGAAGCCTGGCAGCGTCCTCTTCACCTCAACTTCGAGCACGACGCGCCTCCGGTCCAGCCTGGCTGCTAGGCAGCCGGCAGCCCCTCCTGGAGAGGGTCCACCAGCGTCACCGTGCGCGGCCTGGGCTTGCGGAAGAAGGCCAGGCAAAGCACCGACGCAAATGACATGGCCAGGACCATGCCCGCCAGGTACAGGGCCCGCTCCGTATCACCGGCAGAGTAGGCGAAGTAGATGGCCACCGGCAGGGTCGTCGTCTTGCCCGGGATGTTGCCGGCGAACATCACCGTGGCCCCGAACTCCCCCAGAGAACGGGCGATACACAGGACGGTCCCGGCGATGATGCCGGGCCGCGCCAGGGGCAGGGACACGGTGAGGAACACCCTCCATTCCCCGGCCCCCAGGGTGCGGGCGGCGTCCTCTATGGACCCGTCCACCTGCTCGAAGGCGCCCCTGGCCGTCATGTACATCAGCGGAAAGGCCACCACGGTGGCCGAGATGACGGTGGCCGGCCACGACAGGATGACGTTCACGTCCATCCTGGTGAGCAGCGGCCAGAGCGGACCGTGCCGGCCGAAGGTCAGCAGCAGCACCAGGCCGACCACCGTCGGCGGCAGCACCAGGGGCAGGATGAAGAGGCCGTCTATCAACGGTCTGAGCCAGCCCGAGTACCGGGCCATCCAGCGGGCCGCTCCCACTCCCAGGATGAAGGTGATCACCGTGGCGACGGCGACCGTCTTCAGGGACACCAGAAGCGGCGACAGATATCCGTCCATCCTCTCGCCCCCGTTTCCGCCGGACTCAGTCCTGTACCAGGACGAACCCGTACTCCTCGAAGACCTCGCCAGCCTCGTCACTGAAGAGGAAGTCCACGTACTTCCCGGCGGCTTCGGCGTTCTCTGTCTCCTCAATGACCGCCACCGGGTAGACGATGGTGGCATTGACCTCGGCCGGGCCCTCGGCGACCTTCTTCACCTTGGTCGATATCAGGTAGTCGGTCTCGTACACAATGCCGGCCTCGACATCGCCGTTCTCCACGTGCGTCAGCACATCCCGCACGTCGGTGCAGAGGACGAGCTTGGACTGGACCTGGGAGTAGATGCCGAGCTTCTCCAGGGCCTTCTTCCCGTAGGAGCCGGCGGGCACCGAGGCCGGATCACCGATGGCGATCCTGGTGACACTGGCGCCGGTCAGTCCGTTGAAGTCGGCCAGCCCCAGAGTGCTGTCGCTGGGCACGATCAGGACCACCTTGTTCTGGAGCAGGTCCCGCCGCGAATCGGTGAGGAGCATGTTCTCGCTTTGCAGGGCGTCCATCTGCCTGGCGCCCGCCGAGATGAACACGTCGCACGGGGCCCCCTGCTCGATCTGCGTCTGGAGCTTCCCGGACGAGCCGTAGTTGGGTGTGATGGTGACACTCGAGTGCTCACCGGTGTACAGGCCGTTGATTTCTTCCATGACGTCCGTGAGGCTGGCGGCGGCGAACACGTTGAGGGTGACCGCCTCCTCTTCCTCCTGGGAACAGCCGGCCAGGCCTGCGATCAGGCCCGCCAGCAACACGGCTGTGATGGTCAGCAATGCCAGCTTCTTCAGCGAATTCACTTGTCTCTTCTCCTTACTAAGACTGTCGTTATGGGATCCGCCAGGTCTTCGCAGTTGGCCAGCCTGCGTAGTCTTCTATGGCCTTCTCAGGGTCAGGAACTCCAGGGCGTCTTTGAACTGGCACACCCGGTTCCCACCCTGGGAGACCCGGAGCAGGATCGCCTCCGGGTTGGTGGCCCGCGCACCTCCGATCATGTCTACTCCCCAGTCAAACAGGACCGGGGACAGGGGTGTGCTGGGGCCGAAGACAATGGTGTACCCCCGGGGCAGCTCCAGGAGCCCCTGCAGGGACCCGTTGGCCAGGGCGGAGCCGGTTATAGCCACTATGTCCGCCTGTGGCATGATGCGGGCGGCGTCGGCCTCCGGGAACTCCCCCGGTCGGGGGTCCTTCTCCAGTATCCAGAGCCGTCCCGCGGTATCTTTCACCGCGCTGGCCCTGGGGAACCGGCCCACCATGGCCACCTTCCTCCCCCGGCCCTGCTCGATGAGGTAGTCAATCACGTTGAGCCGCTCTCCCTGCGGCTCGACGAGGGAGTTCACGGCGGCGAGGCCGATGCCGGCCTCGATGGGGTTCGAGGAGCGGGCGTACTCCGCCAGGCCCCGGGCGCTGCGGCCGATGAGCCGTCCCGCGTCCCTGACCCCCGGAGCGCGGGGCAGCGGGGGGGCGTGGGCCAGGCCCAGGTTGCGGCTCAGCACGGCGATGCCATTGAGGCCCACGCGGAGGTCCCTGACCGTGGCATCAGCATCGCCGAGGCTGGCCAGCAGTCCGTCCAGCAGGGTAACCTGTCGCCGGTTCTCTCTAGCAGTCTTCATGGTCTGTCATTTGCAGAAGGGACACACGGGGTAGGCGCACCTCTCGCACTTGAGGCACAGTCCGCCGTGCCCCAGCTTGCGCGTTTCCTGGAAGGTGGGCTCCTGGCCCGTCAGTACGATAGGGAAGAGCTTGTCGAAGGCCGTGTTGGGGGCATGCATGGTGCAGGCGGGGACGCCCAGCAGGTGAGTGTCCCCCAACCTGGCGTAGAGGGACATGGCCCCCGATATGACCGGGAGGCCGTAGAAACGGACCTCGGCCCCGGAGCGGCGGATCGCATCGGGGGTCACGTCGTCCGGGTCGACCGACATCCCGCTGCAGCACAGGATGACCTCACAGCCCCTGGCCTGCATGGCCAGGATCGCGGCGGCGATGGCCTCGGGGTCGTCGGTCACCACTGCATGCTCCTGGACGCTGGCGCCCAGGGCCTCGATCTTGCGGCGTATCACCCCGGAGAACTCGTCCTGGATGCGCCCCTTGGCTACCTCGCTGCCGGTGACGATGACGCCGATCCGGGTGAGCTTCAGGGGGTGGACGCTGATGACGGGCTGGCCGGAAGAGGCCAGCCTCTCCATCTCGGCCAGGCGCGCCTCGTGGATGGAGAGGGGTATGATCCGCATGGCGGCCACCCGCGCTCCCTGCCGGCAGACGGTGTTGCTGTGGGCCGTGGCCACGATGATGTCGCCCAGGGAGTTAATGGCATCCAGTGTCTCCACCTTCACCTTGAGCAGACCGGCGAAGGCCGTGGTCAGATTGATCCGCCCCTCCTTCGGCTCCGAGCGCACCAGCCCCGGCCCCATAACCGCCCGGGCTATGCGCAGCGCGGCCTCCTCCTCGTGCACCTCTTCCTCGCCCAGGTCCATGATGAAAACGTGCTCTTTCCCGATACGGAGGAACTCGTCGACGTCCTCTGTTCTTATGGTGTGACCGCGCCGGAACGCCGGCCCCTTGAAGCCGCCGGGCACCACCTTTGTAATGTCGTGGGCCAGGGTCATCCCCACTGCCTCTTCAACTCTCACTCTGCTGATCATCGTACTCCTCCCTCGTGTGCGGGTTGAGGTTGAGGAATGCCTTCCAGGCTGCGATCGACAGCCGTGCTGGCGAGGCATGGCTGGGACGTGCGCCGCCACGCGAGGCTCTCGTTACCAGAGGGAGGTGCTTCGAGTGACTGGCGAGGCATTCCGCGAATGGAACGTCCCGCGCGCTATGACGTGTTGCCCATGTTCCCTCTCCTTTCCCACAGGAGGTACAAGCGTTTCCACTTGTGCCCAATCGGGACCCCTTCTGGGGTCCGTCGGCCGCGGCGCCGTATCTGGCGACTTAGGCGCCGCGGCTCGAAGAGCTACTATTCAGTTCACTTCATGTCTTGTTGGCCACCGGCATCTCATACGGGGCCTGCCCCTGGCAGCCCAGGCACACCGGCCCGTCCTTGACCGGATAGGCTTCGCCGCAGGCGCCGCAGATGCCTATGGCGCCTTTGGAGCGCCGGATCACGTCCCCGGTCCTGACCCTCACCGGGTGAAGCGTGCAGACGCGGCGGCCCGCCCTTCGGATCTCCTCCCGGAGGCGGTCTCCATCCTGCTCGCGTTTCGTCTTGAGTTTGAGGTACCATGCCCGGATCTCGTCCCACTCATCGAGCTTCCGCGGATCCAGGTAGACCCGGAAGCCCTCGCCCTTGTGCTTGTCGTACAGGACGACGGCATAGCGCCCCAGGTTGACCACCCGCAGCCAGCCGTTCCCCGCCGTGCAGGGCGTGAGGATCTGGACCGCGTCCGGCAGGCACGAATGGGTCTCGCAGACGACGTTGAACAGCACCCCTTCCGGAATCTGCTCCCTGGCCATGTCCACCATGATGCCGCCGACCAGC
>CALMBS010000010.1 GCA_937860285.1 uncultured Chloroflexota bacterium | reverse complement strand
CCCGCGCCGCCCCTGGATCTCTCGATATAGAAGTCCACCATGACGTCGGTGACGAATCCGTCGTCGGTGGCCCGCCCCAGCCCCATGGGGGACATTAGTATCCGGTTTCTGATCTGCACGTCGGCTATCTTGATGGGCTCAAAAAGCTTGCGCAGTCTCCTCATGGTCAGTCCTTTCTCCCGTGGCTGCAGAATCCTTCTGCGGAGACCACGGCGGCTAGCGGCCTGATACCTCCAGGAACCCGGTGAACCCGGACGGCTGGTGGGCACCGAACGAGAGCTGCTCCAGGGTGCCCAGGCCCACCTGGTCGCCCATCCGGGCGCGGCAGACGTGCTGGATGTGCTGCAGACGGTAGTCGGCGGGGTCCACGTCGGCGATCCGCCAGGTCTCCCCGGCGATCTTGAGGTCACCCTTCCACATCCCGTGTCCCCACTCGGGGTGAAGGTAGCCCACGCCCAGCTGGTAGATGCGATGGAGGGGTTCCAGGGTGATGAGATGGCGCGTCCCGTCTTTCTCCACCATGGCTATCTCGGAGTGCCGCGCCAGCCGTTTGCCGGGCTCCCACTGGGTCTTCTGGGACACCGACGCCATCTCCTTGACCGCGATGCCGGACCCTTCTGGGATCTCCCCGGTCGTCTCGTAGGCCGGGGCGATATAGCCGCTGGCCTGGGTCTGCCGGCCCTCTTCGTCCTCGAAGGCGCCGTAGTGGGTGCAGAACCCTTCGAAATGCACCGGGGCCCACAGCCAGAATACCTGGGGCACGAAGAAGGCCCCGATGCCGGCGTCCCGCTCACCCACCGGGCGGATTCCCCAGGAACGGTCCCTGGTCCCGGCGACCTGTTTCGGCTCCACCAGCATGCGCCGGCCACCGGCTTCGATCCATCCCTGCCACCGGCCGAACTGGGCGAACCGGGAGGTATCCATGACGATGCGCTCCTGGCGCCGCATCAGGCTGCGCGGCTCTTCAATGGGCGCCGTCCGGGCGGTGAAGGTGAGGTCGCCGGAGATGCCGGTCTCATTAGGCTCCAGAACGGCCCGCAGCTTCTTCATGGGCTGGACCACCTCCAGCCTCATCGGTCCCACCTCTGTCCGGTTACGGGCCAGGGGGGCCAGGCGCGAGCCGTGGAAGCTGTGCTGCACACCATCGATGACCACGCTGAACGAGGCGTCCATGACCCGCCGGTTGGGGTAGAGCCCCAGCGTCATGCCGAACACCAGGCCGTCCTGGTCGGAGATGCCGTTGAACCAGTAGCGGTCGTAGAAGTTGAAGTCGGTGGTCCCGGGCTGCGCCACGGGCTCCGGTGTCTGGTGGATGGGGTAATCGTCGAAATCGGAGATCATGGCTGGCCCCCGCCTTTGGTGAAGCGGGAGATGGTGTCTTCGAGCTGCATGAACAGGCTCATGTCCCCCTCGATCTTCAGCTTGCCGTCGGTCCAGGCCTTGAACTTCTCCAGCTCTCCCCTCTGCATCCTGGCCCAGTCCTCGGCGGAGACGACCAGGCCGCAGTCGGCCTTTGGTGCGCAACCATCGAACTTCGCAGCCTTCCCCTTGTCGCACACCAGGTACCAGTCAGACCCGCCGGGGCCGGTCATGTGGAACTGGACGGTGACCGTCATCTGGTCGACGTTGGTGACCTGCCTCTGCGGCGCCGCCGGCGGGGCCAGATGGAGAAGCGCCGCCAGCCTCTGGTGTCCGACGGTGTTGTACTCGCTGGCATCACCCGGTATGGCCACGCCCATTCTCTTGAAGTTCTTGAATATCTGGGCCATGATGATGCCGAAGAAGAGGGCTGCCACTACCTCCTGGTAGAACAGGTGCTTCGTCTTGAAACCGGTCACCTCCTCGTAGCGGTGGATGGTCTCTTCTCTGCCGGGGCTGCCCTCGGTGCGGGGGAAGCCGTAGCCATCGCTGTGCTGCCAGTCGCAGAACAGGAACCAGGCCAGGTCGGCCTCCGGATCTCCCAGGAAGGACATCTCCCAGTCCAGCAGGGCCACCACCTCATAGGTCTGCTCATTGTACATGGTGTTGGGCAGGCGCGGATCGCCCCAGCACAGGGACACCCGCTCCGGCCCGTACCGGTTGTCCTTGAGCCACTGCAGCGCGGTCTCGAAGATGGGCTGCGAGTCGCCCTCCTTCATCCAGTTCAGGTACATGTCCAGGTACTCGATCTGCCGGTCCACCGGCCCCGTGCCGCCCCCGGGGACCCCGAGGAAGGAGAAACCCAGCTTCTTCCAGTCCAGCATGTGCACCCGGGCCATGTTCTCCAGGGCGCCCCACCACATCCTGGCCCGCTGCGCCGGTGTGGCGTCAAAGTAGATCCCGAAGGTGTGGTAGGGGGGGTACTCGGGCACCACCGTGCCCTTGAGCTTCTCCATGACGTAGAAGGGGGTTCCCAGCACGTCCGGGTCCTCCTCCAGCCACAGCATCCTGGGCACCGGCACTTTCGTCTGGCCCAGCAGACCCATCACCCGGAACTGCTTGACCAGGGCCACCTCGGGGAACACCGGGTAGGCCTTGGGCGGGGTGCGCAGCACCAGTCCCCTGGTGAGCGGCTTCCGGTCTTCCGTCCACTTCGCATCGAAGAGCATGGTCTCGTTGGAGAACCCGGCGCCGGACCGGGACATGTTCTCCAGGACAAGGTCACTGGCCCTGGGCATCTTCCGCTGCAGCCAGCGCGTGAGCCGGGCGTGCAGCTCATTGGCGTCCATCTGTCGAGCCTGCATTCGTCTTCCTTCCTTCTCCAACGGTGGCCGTCGGTGCCGGGCCGGAATTGGCCCGGCCTGCCAACTAGTCCTTCCCGAACATGGTTCTTTCCTGGGAGGCCACCAGCACCACCGGCGCCGTTCTTACCCCGGAGCTGACGGCCTGATGTGTCCCCAGGTAGCCGGCGCCGCCGGCGTCATGGCCCACGTAGAAGAGGCCGCGTATTGGTGATCGCACCGACGGCTTCTTCCTGCCGCAGTAGCCGACGCTCACCGCCAGGCCGACGGCCTCTCCTCCCAGGCCCGGCAGCACTGAATCCCTGGTGAGGGAGGAGACCTGGGCCGGGCCGACATAGCCCTCCCTGGCCTGGATGTACTTGGCCTCTCTGGGGAACATCTCGATGAACTGCCGGTCCACCCTCTCCTGCAGGGCCCTGATCTCCCCGGCCTTCGGGTCGGGGCGGCACCAGGTCCCGATGAGCAGCATCTGCTGGCCTTTGGGGGCCATGTCCGGGTCGAAATGCGAGGGGTTGACGGCGTACACCGAAACCACGGGCGGTACCCTCCCGGCGCGCATCTCCTCATGCCGCTCCACGTCGATGTAGCTGTCGGCGGATGTCCCGATGTAGACCCCATGCTCCATGACCGGCTCCCGGAATGTGTAGCGCTGGCAGCAGAACCCCAGGCTGGGGACTATGCCCCTAACGTAGTTGACATAACCAGGGTCGAAGTGCTCCTCTCCAACGAGCTTCAGGACGGTCGGCTGGATGCCGGCGTTGCTGACCACAATCGGCGCCTTGTACACGTCATTACGGGTGGCCACGCCCACCACGCGGCCGTCCTCGACCGCTATCCTTTGCACCCTGGCATTGAGCTTGAGCTCGCCGCCCCCGGCCTTGAACGCGTTTACGATGTCCCCCACCAGCTTGTAGTAGCCGCCCCGGGGATAGGCGTTGGTGCTTCCGCCGAATATCTGCATGATCTTGGCCAGCTCCCATATGGCCACCAGCTCGTAGAGTCCGGTGGCCATCAGGTTGGACTGGACGGCTAGAAAGCCGAACAGGGGGCGCGGGATCTCACCGTGCTGGGCCACCCACTGTCGGACGCTGACGTCGTTGAGCGCGTCCAGCTGCTCCGGGGTCATCATCACCATCTCCGCCAGGACCTTCATGGCGGTGTCCGTCTCCCGGGGAGTCAGCTGCCAGGCCCGGAACATGTTGAGGGTGGCATCCATGTCCTGTTTGCCCGCCGGGTTCACCGTGGCCGTCCACTTGCCCCTGGGCTGGCGGTACAACAGGTTGTTGGAGCCCGGCACCAGGTCCAGCTGGCGCTCGATGCCCAGCTGCCTGAAGGCGTCCACGAAGGGCCCGGCCTCCATGGGGATGCCGTATGTGGGCCACATCTCACCCCGGAAGCCCCTCACCGAGATCCCCATCTGCTTCCCGCCCGGAGCCTTGTTCTTGTCTATCACCAGGACCCTCCGGCCCCACCTGGCCAGCAGGGCGCCGCACACCAGGCCCCCCAGGCCGGCGCCGACGATGATGACGTCGTAGTCTCTCTTGGACATGGCAGAACCCCCCTTCTCTATTGGCTCCGGAGGCCGCGGCCGGCCGGGCGGAGTGCATCAGGGATACATAAACCTCTGAAGACTAGTCCGTGTGGTGGTGGGTGTCTGTCAGGGAATGCCTGACAGACCGGAGGCCAGCCCCGGAAAAGGGAAGGGCGACCTTGCGGTCGCCCTTTCGCTGTCTATGTCGGGCTGGTTCCCCCGGGCCGCCGCTGTGGGCCGGCCCCGGGTCCGCCCGGCGCTAGAACTGTTCCAGCAGGCCGGATATCTGCTTGTAGGTGAAGACCGGCCCGTCCTTGCAGACGTACTTGTCGCCCACGTTGCACCGGGCGCACTTGCCCAGGCCGCACTTCATCTTGCCTTCCAGCGTGGTGACGATCT
>CALMBS010000009.1 GCA_937860285.1 uncultured Chloroflexota bacterium | reverse complement strand
GGGATGGTCCAGATTATGTGGTTGGGATTGATGATCTCCACCTCGGCCGGGAACAGGCCGCCGGTGGTGTTGTCCAGGGGCAGCTGAAGGCACTTGAAGGAATCCAGGACGGTCTTCAGCTCGATGTTGGCCACCTTGGCGAACCGCGGGTTGACCCTCTCTCCTATGCGGCACCAGGCGGCGGTCTCACAGACGTCTGCGGTCTCCCTGTCCACCTTCTCCTTGACCGCGTCGTACCAGGCCTCCGTCATGTGCAGCCAGGCATACTGCCACACCTGCATCAGCTTCAGAATGAAGTCCTTGGAGAAGTCGTTGAAGGTCAGGTTCGGGTCGTACTGGCCGGAGTAGTCGTCCATCTCCTTCTTGACTACGGGCTTCAGCACGCGCTTGGGGGCGGCCTTGGCGGCCGGCTTCAGGGCGGTCTTCGCTGCGGGCTTTCGGGCGGCAGCGGCCTTGCCCTTCACTGCCGGCTTCTTCGCCGCAGTCGCCTTCGCGGCCCTGGCTGGGGTCTTCTTCTTGATCTCTTTCGCCATCTGTACCTTCCTTTCGACTGCTCTTGTGCGCGCTCACTCCGGCCGGAGGCCGGCCTGCTGGGGACTGTCTAATTATTTCAAGCGCGTCGCTCCATTGTCAAGCGAAGTGCGCGGCGCCCCCTTGACCCAACGCCGCCAGCTACCTATACTGCTGCTACCCCAGGGCAGGCAGCGGGCATCGGGATCACGGAGGTAAGGCGAGTGGACACGATGGACTACTATGACGGCCCCTTCGACCCCCATTTCGAGCTGGCACGGCTTTCGCGGTCGAGCCTGGCCCGGCTGGGCCGGGAGTACATGTTCTTCAACCACCTGCACGACCGTTCGGTCATGCCCATCGTGCTGAATCGCTTCGGCATGGAGGCCAGGACGGCACTGGCCGTCGACGAGTGGAGAGGGTCCAGCCCCGTCTACGGCCGGCGCCTCCGCGACACCCTCAAGATCAAGGGCAAGGGCATCTCCGCCATCTTCAAGACCATGCAGAACGACGTTGGCGCGCCGCACCACTTCCTGGACTTCCAGTTCGAGCTGGTGAACGAGACCAGGGGCTACTTCTGGGCCGAGCGCTGCGGCCCCTACGAGTGCGTCAATACCGCGTCAGGGGGCGACCCGGGCCTCATCAAAGAGCTCTGCCACGACATGGAGGACACCACCTTCCCTTCCACCACCATGGCCGTCAATCCCAAGGCCTACTGCCTCCCCGTCCACCGCCCGCCCCTTCCGGCAGGCCACTCCGGACCGCCCTGCAAGTGGGAGGTGTCCATCAAGGACGAGCACCAGACGCTCCGGGCCACCGATATCTGCCGGACCGTGGCCCTGTCAAAGGCGGCCCGGTTCGCGTTCCCGTACGTGCCCGAGCTCCTCCACGAAGGAATGGAGGACTACAGCGGGCCGTTCAAACCGGACTACGAGCTGGATGACCTCTCCCACGCCGCGCTGGTCCGCCTCTGCAAGGAGTTCACCCTGGACGTCCACCTCCTGATACGCGCCTGCATGATCTCCATCGCCACCCGGTGGGGCGAGGCTACCATGAAGGAGGTGGCCCGGGAGGAATGGCTGGCTGCGGCGCCGGTCTACGTGGCGCGCATCCGCAAGACCCTGCGAATGGAGGGCGATGACCTGGGGGCTATCCTGAAGATGCTGCAGGTCGACCCGGCCTTCCCCCACGACTACGTCGATTTCGGCTGCCGGCTGGTGGATGCCAGGCAGGCCTACTTCTGGATCAACCAGTGCGCCGCGGTGTCCAGGGGCGAGGCCGGAGGATGGCTGACGCTGCTGGCCGACGCGCCGTCACCGGGTTTCGAAGCCACGCTGGAGGCGGTCAACCCCCGGGCCCGCTGCCGGCCGGCCGATCCCGCCCGCATCGGCCCGGAGGCGTCCCGGGCCGTCTACGCCTGGGAGATCACCATCGATGAGGGCGCCCAGCCGCGCGACCGCTCCCGGATCACTCAGCCAGTATGGGTGGAGCAGCTCCTGGGGTTCACTCACCGTTCCCCGCGGAACGGGTGACGGGCAGGGCCGTTGGTCAGCCCTTGCTCTCGTACTTGAAGGAGAGCTTGACCTTGGTCCGATAGGCGCGCACCTTGCCGTCCTCGATCTGGCAATCCATCTCGACGACCTCCGCAATGCGAAGGTCCCGGAGGGTCTTGGAGGCCGTTTCCACGGCTGCCTTGGCGGCCTTCTCCCACGATTCGGTGCTGCTGCCGATAACCTCTATGACATCGTAGACGCTGCCTGATCCACCGGCCATGACCCCTCCCTTCGGCTTGCCCGAGTTCGCCGGGCTGCAAACAGCAGGTTACTCGACCCAGTCGTCTGATGTCAATAGGCGCTCCGATCCCTGTCCGATCGGCGTCCCTATCGGCTGTCCGATGGGCCGTCCCATCGGCTGTCCGATGGGCATTGACCGGCCCGCAGGCAATCTGGCATAATCTGATCCATGCCGGACCTGGAATCCATGTTCCACCCGAAGTCGGTGGCCGTTGTCGGCGCCTCGCCCCGGCCCCTGGCCCCCAGCAACCTCCATTTCATGTACCCCCTGCTGGCCTACGGCTACCCGGGGAAGATCTACCCGGTCCACCCGAAGGCCGACAAGATACACGGCCTGCCGGCGTACCGCAGCATCCTGGACATCGCGGAGCCGGTGGACTACGTCATTTCGGCCATCCCGGCGACGCAGGTCCCCCGCCTGATGCGGGACTGCGCGGCCGCGGGGGTGAAGACGGTCACCGTCTTCACCTCGGGCTTCAGCGAGGTGGGCACCCCGGCCGGGGCCAGGCTGGAGAAGGAGATCGCCGATATCGCCCGGCGCGGCGGGATACGGCTGGTGGGCCCCAACTGCCTGGGCCTGCACTGTCCCGCGGGCGGGCTGTCCCTCGACTTCAACATTCCGAGGGACAGCGGCCACGTCGGCTTCCTGGCCCAGAGCGGCGGCAACGCCTGCGAGATCGTGGGCGCGGCGGCGGAGCGCGGCATGTTCATCAGCAAGGGGGTCAGCTTCGGCAATGCCGCGCTGCTCAACGAGTGCGACTTCCTGGAGTACCTGGCGGCCGACGCCGATACCGAGGTCATAGCGGCCTACATCGAGGGCCCGAAGCAGCCGGCCAGGCTGCTGCGCGCCCTGCGGGCGGGCGTCCGCGCCAAGCCCGTAGTCATGCTGAAGGGCGGGGTCACCGAGGCGGGGGCCGGGGTGGTCACCTCCCACACCGGGGCGATGGCGGGCAGCAGCCAGGTCTGGGACACGCTCTGCCGCCAGACCGGAGTAGTGCCGGTGCACCACTTTGAAGAGCTGATCGACACCCTGGCCGCCTTCGTGTACCTGAAGCCGCCGCGGGGCCGGCGGGTGGGGATCATCGGCGTCGGCGGCGGCGCCAGCGTCCTGGCCGCCGACCAGTGCGCCGGGGCCGGACTGGAGGTGCCGCCGCTGCCGGAGGAGATCCGTCGCTCCATCCAGGAATACACCCCGCCGGTCGGGGTCGGCCTGCGCAATCCCCTGGACCTGGACACGGCCGGGTTCATGGACGCCGCGCTGGCCGCCCGCACGGTGGGCACGGTAGCCGGCTGGGACGGGGTCGACTTCGTGGTCCTGGCCGTGCTGCCCGGCATACTGCTGGCCCACTCGCATCACCAGGTCCTGGCCGGGCACGTCGAGGCCCTGGCGAAGGTGGCCCGGGAGGCCGGCAAGCCCCTGGCCGTGGTCCTGCGCACCGCTGGCATCTTCCGGTCCGAGCAGGCGGCCCAGGGGATACAGGCCGACTTCCAGAAGGCCGGCTTCCCCGTCTTCCGGTCGGTGGACGGGGCGGCCCGGGCAGTGGCCCATCTCATCGCCCGCCGCGAGGCCGGGCGAAGGGCCATGCCCCCGCCGCGGTCTCGAATGGTATAAACTGAGGTCTATGTCCGATATCACGGTGAGCGGCAGGCCCGGCCCGGGCGTTACCCGCTGCGGCGGGAAGGAGCTCCGCTGGGGCGAGCGGACCTTCATCATGGGCATCATCAACGTCACGCCCGACTCCTTCTCCGGCGACGGGCTGGGCGGCGACGTGGGCTCCGCCGTGGCCCGGGGGAAGCGTTTCGCGGCCGAAGGGGCCGACATCCTCGACGTCGGCGGGGAATCGACCCGCCCGGAGGCGGCGCCCGTCACGGAAGAGGAGGAGCTGCGCCGGGTGATACCGGTGGTGGAGCAACTGGTCCGCGAGGCGGGACTGCCCGTGAGCGTGGACACCTACCGCTACGAGGTGGCGCGCCGGGCGCTGCTGGCCGGGGCGGCCATGATCAACGACATCTGGGGGCTGGCCCGGGAACCCCGGCTGGCCGACCTGGCGGCGGAGCACGGGGCCCCGGTGGTGCTGATGAGCAACCAGCGCGGCCGGACGTGTCCGGACATCATGCCGGAGGTCATCGCCAGCCTGCAGACGAGCGTCGCCCTGGCGCTGTCCCGGGGGGTGCCCCCGGACAGCATCATCGTCGACCCCGGGGTGGGCTTCGGCAAGACGCTGGACCAGAACCTGGAGATCGTCCGGAGGCTGGATGAGCTGAGGTGCCTGGGCCGCCCCATCCTGATCGGCACCTCGCGCAAGTCGATGATCGGCCTGGTGCTCGGCCTGCCGCCCGACCAGAGGCTGGAAGGGACGGCCGCCACCGTGGCCATCAGCGTGGCCCGCGGCGCCGACGTGGTGCGCGTCCACGACGTGGCGCAGATGGTCCGGGTGTGCCGCATGGCTGATGCCGTGGTCCGGGGCAGGTCGAAATGAGGCGTGTGCCGGTCACCGTCTACCTGGGCCTGGGCTCGAACCTGGGAGACCGCGAGCAGAACCTGGCCCGGGCCATGGACCTGCTGGCCCGGAGGGTGAAGATAGACCGGGTCTCGTCGCTGTACGTCACGGAGCCGGTGGGCTACCCCGATCAGCCGCCCTTCCTGAACACCGTCTGCCGCGGGCGGACCTCGCTGGGCCCCGGGGAGCTGCTGGGCCTGGCCAAGAGGATCGAGGCCGCCCTGGGGCGGAGGCCGGGCCCGCGGAACGGGCCCCGGCCGATGGACATCGATATCCTATTCTACGGTGACAGCGTGGTCGACCTGCCGCACCTGGCCATCCCCCACCCCGGCGTGCCGGACCGGGCCTTCGTGCTGGTGCCCCTGGCGGAGATAGCCCCCGGCCTGGTGCACCCCTTGTCCGGCCTGACGGTGGGCGAGATGGCGGAGAGGGTCAGGGAGCGCCAGGGGGTGAGGGCCTGGGCCCGGGAGGCGTGAGATGTATGAGATAGCAGTGGAGCAGGAGTTCGAGGCCGCCCACTACCTGAGGGGGTACCGGGGCAAGTGCGAGAAGATGCACGGGCATCACTTCCGGGTGGTGGCCAGGCTGAGGGCCAGGAAGCTGGACGGCATCGGCATCGCCTACGATTTCACCGTGCTGCGGGAGCAGCTGGGCCAGGTCCTGGCCCGCTTCGACCACACCTGCCTCAACGAGGTGGCGCCCTTCGACAGCATCAATCCCACCTCGGAGAACATCGCCTCCACCGTGTTCGGTGAGCTCCGGGGCGCGCTGAAACGGGACGGTGTGACCGTCACCAGCATCCAGGTGTGGGAGTCGCCGCGCAGCTCGGTGACCTACTTCTTGGACGAAGACTGACCGGTCTTGTCCCGCAGGTCCGGCGGCAGCAGGTTGGGGATGGCGTCCACGATGGGGTAGGTCTCGTTGCACTTGGCGCAGAAGAGCGAGCCGTTGAGCACTTCCTTGCTGTCCTCTTCCACAATGGTGAGCTTCAGGTCCCCCTTGCACATAGGGCAGGCCAGGATATCCATGAGTTCCTTCTTCACCTTGCTCGCCTCCTTGCAGCCGGACTGTCCCTAAGATTACCGCGGAACATGCGGCAAATCAAGGTGGCCGCCGCCCAGGACCAGGACCGTGTCCGCATGGCCGCCGACCAGGTGGAGGTCGTGGCTGGTCAGCACTATGCCCCTGCCCTCGGCGGCGACCGCCCGCAGCAACTCGAAGAAGGCCCGCTTGGCCGGGGCATCGAGCCCGTCCAGGGTCTCGTCCAGGAGCAGGAACCTCGTCCCCCGGGCCAGGCCGAAGGCCAGCCAGGCCCGCTTCTGCTCGCCGCCCGACAGGCCCTCCACCGGCCTCCCGGCGATGGCCTCCGCCCGGCAGCGGGCCAGGCTGGACCGGACCAGGGCCAGGTCCTCTTTGTCCGGCCGCCGCCAGGCTGCCCGGTGCGGCCGGAAGCGCCCCAGCGCCACCATCTCCGAGACCGTCAGGTACGGCGGAGGCTGGACGTCCTGCGGGATGATGGAGACCTCCCGCCCGATGTCCCTCCGGGAAAGACGCCCGGCGTCAACGCCATCCACGAGGTACCTTCCGGAGGTGGCCCGGAGCTCCCCGGAGAGGATACGCAGCAGGGTGGTCTTCCCCGCCGCGTTGGGCCCCACCACGCAGGTGAGCCGGCCCGCCGCGATCTCGGCGCTGACCCCGCCGAGCATCACGCGCCCCCGCCGGACGAAGGAGACCTCATCCAGGGCGAGGGTCACAGCACCCTCCGGGCCACGCCGATCATGAGAGGGGCCCCCACCAGCGCGGTGACCAGGCCCACGGGGACCTCCGATGGGGCGAAGGTGAGCCGGGCCGCCTGGTCGGCATACAGCATGAAGGCCGCTCCGAGGGGAATGGAGACCAGGGCCACGGCCCGGAAGTCGTGGCCCACCAGCAGCCGCGCCAGGTGCGGGATCAGCAGCCCCACGAAGCCGACCAGCCCGGCGACAGCCACGGCGGCCCCGCCCAGGATGCCGGACGCGGCCATGGCCACCGCCCGCGTCCGGACGGGTTCCGCCCCCAGGCTGGCCGCCACCCGGTCCCCCAGGGACATGGCGTTGAGGCTGCCGGCGACGGACAGGGCCAGCAGCAGGCCCGCGGCCACGAAGGGCAGGGCCGGTGTGACATCCGCCCAGGTGAGATTGGTGAAGCTGCCGCCAATGAAGTGCAGCGACTGCACACTGAAGACCCGGGCCTGCGCCAGGATCCCGGTGGCGGCCGCTGCCGCCAGGGCTGAGATGGACACGCCGATGAGCGCCAGGCGCGCCGGAGAGATCCCCTCCCGTGAGGCGAACACAGCGATGGCCCCGGCCCCGGCCAGGGAGGCCCCCACGGAGAGGGCCAGTATGCCCCATGTCCCGGCCTGGACCAAGCCGGCCATGGCCAGCGCCTGGACGATGGCCGCCCCGCCTCCGAGGCCGAAGAGCTGCGGATCGCCCAGGGGGTTCCGGGCCGAGCTCTGCAGCAGGCACCCGGCCAGGCCCAGGCAGGACCCCACCAGGAGGGCCGCGGCCACCCGGGGCAGCCGCAGGTCCCACACCACGACGCGGGCCGTGGCATCGTCGCTGGAGACGATGGCCGAGAGCGCCGTGCCCAGGTCCAGCTTCACCGGCCCCAGCGCCACCCCCATCAGCACCCCCAGGACCAGCAGCACTGCCAGGCCGGCGGCCACCAGGACAGGCCTTCGCAAGGGACCGCCCTACTCGTAGCCCTTCATGATCTGGAGCATCCCCTCCACCGCGCTGGCGATCCGCGGGCCCTGGGCCTGCAGGTAGAGCGACGGGTCCAGCTCCACCAGGCGGCCCTCCTTTACCGCCGCCTTGTCCCTGTAGACCGGCAGCGACGGCAGCAGGGCCGAGAGCCGCGGCGCCGGCTGCGGCGCCGGCGTGATGGTGAAGATGACGTCCGGGTCCAGGCCGACCAGCACCTCCCCGGTGAGCTCGGCGAACCCGGTGAAGGGGCCGGACCCGGCCATGTCCGCGGCCAGGTTGTTCAGCCCCAGCAGCCCGGCGATGGTCCCGGGATAGGAATCCGCCCGTGCGGCGTAGATCTTGCCCTGCTCGTCGGCAATCAGGACCAGGACGCTCCGGGACAGGCCGGACGCGGCCTGGGAGGCCTGCGCCGCCTCGATGCGGTCCTCGATGTCCTTCACCGCGGCGGCCGCGTCTTCACTGCGGTCGATCACCTTTCCCACCAGCTTCAGGGAGTCGACCACGTCATCCAGGCTGGCGGCCCGCACGGCCATGACCGGCACACCCAGGGCGGACAGCGAATCAAGATACCGCGCCTGGGTGAGGGCCTCCATAATCACCAGGTCCGGCTGAAGGCCGGCGATGGCCTCGACGCTCAGGTAGTAGGCGCTGCCCACGGCCGGCAGCCCCACGACCTCCGGCGGATACTTGGAGCTGGAGTCGCAGCCCACGGGCAGGCCGCCGGCACTGCAGAGCACCTCGGTGGCGGTGGGGTGCGTGGTCACTATGCGCTGCGGGACACCGGTCAGCTCCACCGGCCGCCCCAGAAGGTCGGTGACGTCCAGCGGGTACAGGGTGCCCCCAGGGGCGGACTCCGAGGAGCATCCCGCCACGGCCAGCGAGCCGGCCAGGATAATCGCGGACAGCACGAGGGCCACCGCCCTGTATACGAGGGACCCCCGCGTCCCCCCGGATGCGGGGAAGCCTGGCCTGGATGGTAGACTGATTGAGCGCACTTGTTTCCTCCTCTACTGATCACGTTGGCGGCCGGCCCGGCCGCCTCGGGGGCGGGAAGCCGTCTTCTGGTGGGCGGCCACCAGGGAGACCAGGGCTTCATCCACCACGCGGGTCACCAGCGGCACGGTGGCCACGGCGCGGTCGCTGGTGGTCCTCCCCTTCATGGCATACTGTGTGGCCGCCTCCACCAGCAGGTTGCGGTGCTTGATGAAGGCCTCGACGCAGTCCACCAGCGGGAAACCCAGGGAGGCCAGTATCCTCCCATGCTCGTCCCCTACCTGTCTCACGAAGCAGATGGTTTCGTCCCTTCTCGAGGGCTGGTTGACATACCGGATGACCAGGTCCAGGAGCTCCCGGCCGCAGCGGGCCAGTATCTCCCGGTCCTCCTGCGGCAGCGGCCCCTGCGGCAGGGCCGAGTCCACGTACTCCCGGGCCGTGCGCCGATGGTCGATGGCCGTCTGCTCCAGGTGGTCCGCCACCTTCGCCGGCGGCTGGCTGGCCTGGTGCGTCCGGGTGAACCGCCGCAGCTCGTGCTCGGAGTAGCGGCGGTGCCCGCCGGGGGTGACGAAGGCCTTCAACCGCCCCTGGTCGGTCCAGTGGCGCAGGGTGGCCTCACTGACCCCCAGGATCTCGCTGGCCTTGCTCACGCTGACGAACAGGTTCCCCGGTGCCGACCCTTTCTCCTTCATGCGCCCCCTCCGCCGATTCTGTCGCAGACTGAATAATTCTATCTAAATGTCCATAAATCTGTCAAAAACTCTAAGCACGCGCTGTGGCACCCGGCGGCGGCCGCGCGCCAGTTGACCGCCGCCGCCGCACCCGCCTATCATTCATGAGAAGCAGTTCGAATCAGGGAGGTGTCGCACCATGATCAGAGCCCTTGGTGACAAGGTGCCCAGGATAGCCGAGTCCGCCTTCATCAGCGAGGCGGCCTATATCATCGGGAACGTGGTGATCGGGGAGAGGTCTGCCGCCTTCCCCGGAGCAGTGGTCCGGGCGGACTACGGGCCGATCAGGGTCGGCGACGATGTCCTGATCGAGGACAACGTGGTCCTCCACGGCGACCCCAACGGCCTGGTAATCGGGGACAGCGTCACCCTGGGGCACGGCGCCGTGGTCAACTCGCGGCGCATCGGCCACCATGTACTCATCGGGATGAACGCCACGGTGCTGCACGACGCGGTGATCGGCAACCGCTGCATCATCGCCGCGGGCGCGGTGGTGGGCGAGGGCATGATGGTGCCCGACGGCTCCTTCGTGACCGGCGTGCCGGGCCGGGTCCGGGGCCAGGTCACCAAGGAGCAGATGTGGTGGGTGGACCGCGACCCGGCGATGTACGCCGACTGGCTGAAGATGATCGAGCAGTACAAGCGCGAGGGGCTCTAGAAAGGGTATACTGACGCCGTGGTCATCGATTTCCACGTTCACATCCTGCCCCTGAAGATGAGGGAGGAGCGCGCTGAGTTCTGCCGGCGGGACAGCATGTTCCGCGAGTTCTTCACCGTCCCCAAGGCCCGGATCGCCAGCGCGGAGGACCTCATCGCCAGCATGGACGAGTGCGGGGTCGATGCCTCGGTGCTGCTCGCCGCCGGCTGGGACACCAACGAGACCTGCCGCATCACCAACGACTACATCCTGGAGTCGGCCGCCCGCTACCCGAAACGCCTGATACCCTTCTGCGTGGTGCAGCCCCGGGACCGCGACGCGGCGGTGCGGGAGCTGGAGCGCTGCGCCCGGGGCGGGGCGCGGGGCATCGGCGAGATGAGGTCGGACAGCCAGGGCTACGACCTCGGCGACCGGGATCTGATGGGGCCCATCGTGGAGGTGGCCCGCAAGCACCGCATGATCTACCTGACCCACGCGTCCGAGCCGGTGGGGCACCTCTACCCCGGGAAAGGCAGCATCTCCCCGGACTCGATGTACCGGTTCATCCTGAACTTCCCCGACCTGCCGGTCGTGTTCGCCCACTGGGGCGGGGGCCTTCCTTTCTACGGCCTCATGCCGGAGGTGGCCGCGGCCATGGGACACACCTACTTCGACTGCGCCGCCACACCGTTCCTCTACCGCCCGCAGGTCTTCGAGAGCGTGGCCGCCATGGTGGGGGCGGACCGGATACTCTTCGGCAGCGACTACCCGCTCCTCTCGCCGCGGCGGGTCATGGACCAGCTGGCCTCCACGGCCCTGCCCCCGGAGTCGCAGTCCCTTATCCTCGGCGGAAACGCCCGGAGGCTGCTGGGATGGACAACAGCGTAGGCGCCGTCCGCTGCTTCATCGCCATTCACCTGCCGTCCAGCGTGCTGGCGGAGCTGGCCTCCCTGGAGGAGAAGCTGAAGGCCGGGAGGCACCCCTTCGTCAAATGGGTGGATCCCGGCAGCCTGCACCTGACCCTCAAGTTCCTGGGCAACGCGGCGGCGGACTCCATACCGGAGATAACCCTCGCCATGCGCCGCGCGGCCGGGCCCCACAGTCCCTTCCATCTACAGCTGGCCGGCACCGGGGCCTTTCCCAACTGGCAGCGCCCCCAGGTGATGTGGGCCGGCGTGGGCGGCGACCTGGACCGCCTGGAGGCCCTGCAGAAGGACGTGGAAGCGGTGGTATCACCGCTGGGCTTCCCGACGGAGCCCCGGCCCTGGAGCGCCCACCTGACCCTCGGCCGGCTGCGCGACCGTGCAGGCGGTGACGACCGGCGGCGCTTCGCCCAGTTCGCCCAGGGCGTCGGCTGGAAGACGCCCCTCTCGTTCGAGGTCGATGCCATCAGCCTGATCAGGAGCCAGCTCACCCCGGCCGGTCCCATCTACACCGATCTGGCCGCGGCGCCACTGACCGCTGTTTGACAGCCACGGCCACGGGGGATACATTACTCTGTCAGGGGGTACCGCCCTTTATGACTAGTGGCAGGCGCAAGGAGAAGCTGATCGAGTCCACCCTGGCACTGGCCGGGCAGGCGTTCGGCGAGCTGTTCCCGTTTCTGCCGGCTGACTGGCTGAACATGGACCTGACGGCCGCCCAGCTGCGGACCCTGCTCCTCCTCTACACCAGGGGGCCATGCCGGATGACCGAAGTCGCCGGCGCCCTCGGCGTCACCATGGCCACCGGCACCGGGGTAATCGACCGCATGGTGGAGCGCGGCATAGTCGAGAGGGACAGCGACCCAGATGACCGGAGACTCGTCATCTGCCGCTTGTCACCCCAGGGCCAGAGGATGGTAGCCGATCTCTGGCGCTCCTGGGGCGAACGGGCCGGCATCCTGCTCCGGGCCCTGGACCACCCCAGGCTGCTGGCCGTCAAGGGAATGCTGGAAGCCCTGCTCCAGGCCGGTGAAAACACCAGGGGCATGTGGTAGCCGGGCCGGCCTCGGCCGGCCGGCGGCGGCCGCCGGTTTGACAGGTCCCACCACCCGAGTTACATTCATAATACTGACATAATCTTGAAGGCATGAGGCTTGGCTCCGCACCAGTCGTCATGCCCGACCAGCGCAGCGGACCATCGGCTGGCGCCGGGAAAAAGGGGGGGGTCATGAAAGCCAGCAAGAGCCGGGACACGCTCATCGAGTCTACCATCCAGATGGGGGAAGGCGCGTTCCGCGACCTGTTCGATTTCACCCCCTGGGAATGGATGCACGTGGACCTGACCGCCGGGCAGCTCCGGGCCCTGCTCCTTTTCTATACCAAGGGCGCGGTGCGCATGAGCGACATTGCGTCCACGCTGGGCGTCAGCACGGCCACCGCCACCGGGGTGATCGACCGCATGGTGGAGCGGGGCATTGTGTTCCGGGACAGCGATCCCGCCGACCGCCGGATCGTCCTCTGCCGCATGGCTCCCGAAGGCGAGAAGCTGGTGACCGGCCTCTGGCAGGCCTGGCTGTCCCGGGGCGAGCAGATGCTGAGGGCGCTGGACCGCCCCAAGCTCATGGCCGTCAAGGGGATGCTGGAAGCTTTGCTTGAAGCCGGTGAGAAGACCAGGGAGGAGTGGGCGGTCTGACGGGAGGGGGCCTCCGGCCGCTATCTTAGCACGCGCTCGTCGCCCACGCGCCGGGTGACCTTCTGCTCATCCAGGTGCTCCATGAAGGCCATGGCGTACTTGCGGCTGGTCTGGAACATGTCCCGCACCTCGGCCACCGTGATCTTGCCGTTCTGCTTCATCCGGTCCATGATGCGGTCCAGCATCTCCCGGTAGGCCGGGGCCGTGAAGACCACGTTGTCGGCCACCTTCACCACCTCCCGCTGCTCGATGAGGACGTCCAGCAGCTCCGGGGCGATGGCCAGATCGCTGGGCGGGTAGTACGGGCTCCGCGCCAGGGCCTCCAGGTACGCGTCCGTGACTGCCTTCTGGCTGGCGTTGAGCTGGACGCGGTGCGACGGCAGGCGGACGGCCTTCACCTCCTCCACCAGCACGCCATCCCGGGCCAGGAGCTGGAGCATGGGCGGGAACGACCCGGAGGAGGCCTTGATCTTGCTCCGGAGCTCCTCCCGGGGCATGCCGGACCGCAGCGGGAACTGCCGGTGATACGCCGCCAGCGCCGCGGATATGGTGGCGGAGAGGCGCTGCCACCCGGCGGCGGAGAAGAGCAGGGTGTGCGGCCCTTTGTCGCCCAGCATCATCACCCGCTTCTGCGACACCAGGGCCTCAACCGCCTTCTGGGCCTCGGCGGGCGAGATACTGGCCCGGTGGGCCAGCTCAGCCCCGTCTACGGGCTCCCTGGCCTCCAGCGTGGCCAGCAG
>CALMBS010000008.1 GCA_937860285.1 uncultured Chloroflexota bacterium | reverse complement strand
GGCCCCCTGCGGACTGTACCCATGCCAGGGAGAAGACCGGTGGATTGCCATCACCGTATTCTCTGACGACGAATGGGCGGGACTCTGCCGGGCCATGGGCAATCCGTCCTGGGCATCGCAGAGCAACCTCTCAAACGCCGCCGGCCGGCATCAGAACCAGGATGAAATCGACGAACACATCTCGGCGTGGACCCGAAGTTGCCGGGACTATGACCTCATGCACCTGCTGCAGAAGGAAGGCGTTGCCGCCGGCCCGCTGATGGACGAAAGGGACTGCTACAGTGATCCCCACATCAAGCAGCGCGGCTTCTTTGAAGAGGTGACACACGCCGAGTGCGGCACTCACCTGTACCCCGGAATGGAATGGAAGTTCTCTGAAACGCCGGGGAGTATCCGGCTTCCGCCCTGCCGCCTGGGCGAGCACAACCGCTACGTGTACAGGGACCTTCTGGGGTTCTCAGAGGAGGAGTACGCCGAGCTGGAGCGCGAAGGGCACATCGGGGTGGACTACCATCCGAGCATCACCGTCCATGGCCGGGCGTCGACGCTGCCATAGACGATTGAAATCAGCGGTGTCTGACGGCGATGCTATGGTGGCGGCAGAGATGCTTGAGGACCTTGGCCCTGCCAGCGCGTTTCTGGCCCGGAGGCTCAAGGCCAAGATGGAAACGTACGGCAGCTGTCTTGACCATCCCCCTTTCCCTCTGGCATGCACCAAGCTACGAGGCTTGCCGCTGCACGGCTTGTGGGCTGGCGCCGTTGGACTATGACCCCAAGGGTCAGTGACGATCGTCAGTTGTCAGCCCCTGTGAAACAAGCCAGCTGGCTGTCAGGCAATGAACACCGGGCATCAACGGCATCTCGGTATTGGCTGGACCAAATGACAACAGGCCGTTTCACGGTATCATGTACGTATGAGCTTCTCTGAGAGTACCTATTATGGCGAAGAGTTCTCCAGGCTCTCTCTGGAAAAAGAGAGCATCAAATCCAAGCGCTTTGAGGAGTGTGAATTCAGTAGCTGTGTCTTTGTCGACTGCAAGTTCGTGAAATGCACGTTGATCAACTGCAAATTCAACGACTGTGTTCTGAGTGCTATCGTTCCACTTGACTCGCGATTCATCGACGTCTCATTCGCGAAATCCAAGGCAATAGGTTTTGACTGGCCGAAAGCCCAGAAGCTGCAGGGCCTGGTTTTCGAGGGGTGCCAGGTTGACTACTCCAACTTCAGATTGCTGAAGATCCCCAGAATCAGAATGGCGAATTGCGAGGCAAAAGAGATCGATTTCATTGAAACCGATCTGAGCGGAGGGGATTTCAGGAACACTGACTTCCAGGGAAGCCGCTTCCTGAAATCGGACCTCTCCGGCGCCGATTTCAGGGGAGCCAGAAACTACTTCATCGATGCCAGGAACAACACCTTCAGGAAGACTCGGTTCTCTCTTCCGGAAGCCCTGGTACTGCTTCAAAGCCTGGATATTACCATTGACCAGGTGTTCCCTGGTGCAGACTAATCATCGACGCTCACTATCATCTCGACGGGCGCATGGAGCCCGGTGACAGACTCCTGGCCACCAGGCTCACAAAAGGAAGATCCAGCAGCATATGGATAGGAGAAAGGACCTCATCAACCAATATAGGGAGCGCAGACTCCATGGCGGAGTGTACAAGGTCACGAATGAGCGCAATGGGAAGCACCTTCTGAGCCATGCCATTGACATCAAGGCATTGCAGAACCGCCACAACTTCATGGTGACCACTGGCGATTGTATCTATCCGAAGCTGGAAGAAGACTGGCGAGACTCCGGAGGGAAGGGCTTCCTCTTCGAGGTACTTGAGACGATTGAGATTAAGGAAGGTCAAAGCCGGGATGACTTTGAGACTGATCTGACAACGCTGGAACAACTGTGGCGCGAAAGGCTCGACGCGTCAAAGGAATACTGATCTACTGGTGGAAGTGTGGCAAGTGCGGGCTGTGGAAAGACCCAATGGGGGCACTGGCCATATCCCGGGCTATTCTCGCTGGAATGGCAATGCCCCAAATGCCACTCCGCCTTGAAAGCGGATGTGGGACGGCATCGGCTGGGCCACCTGTCCCGTATTGCTGTCCACCTCACCTATCTGGTGATGCAGGGCATAAGCATATTTGTATGGCCAAAGTCAGCTTGGGTGATCTTCGTGGCTCTGGCAGCATGCATCGTTCTTGTGATCCCGATTTCCCTGTGGGTTGATTCCTACAGTCTGAAGAGACTACCGGAAGAGGCCGGCCAATATGACTTGGTTTGAACCTCCACCATACGAGCTGGGGAGCCCAAGGTGCCCGAACTGCGGGGAACGATGACA
>CALMBS010000007.1 GCA_937860285.1 uncultured Chloroflexota bacterium | reverse complement strand
CTCATCTTGGTGTAGACATTCTCCACCGCGGTCTTGTCCTTCTTGATGGACTTGACGGCCTCCATGGCCCGCTTGTTGTTCCTCTTGGCCGTATCGTGGACGGGGAGGATGATGTTGCGCAGCAGCACCTCCTCCGCGCCTTTGGCCACGAAGCGCCTCTCCTCGTCCTTGAACTTGCCCAGCTCGGCCGCCAGGCTGAACTCGTCCTTGAGGAAGCGCGCGGCCAGCTTCTCTCCTTCCGGGACGTACTTCCAGGTGAGGACCTCCTCCTTCGAGGGCTCCTCCAGGTCTTTTATCCGCTCCATGGCTCTCTCGTAGGCGCTCTTCATCTCTTCGGCCATCGATAGTCCTCCGGCTCTTCGGGCGTTGGGTGTCTGTCTATTATATACCCTCATCCCGGTCCCCGGCACGCACGCTTGACGCCGGGGAAGGTAATCTGCTAGCTTTGTTCACAGGGGCGGTTAGCTCAGTGGTTTAGAGCGCTGCGTTGACATCGCAGAGGTCATTGGTTCAAATCCATTACCGCCCACCATGTTGTACGTCAATCTCCACAAGGCGAACCATATCCCTGACTCGCAGGACCAGGAAGTCCTGCCCTGTTGGTCGACCTCGGCGTCTCGTTCCGGCAACCTGAGGAAGGCCGCCGGCGAAACGATGGGCGGCCCCGCATCCCCGGCATGGCGAGCCTGGAGACAGCCATCGGCCTGAAGCTGGTGAAGGCATGACGGAGGCCCGATGGATGAGAAGGTGATATACCACTGCCACAGCAGCCATTGCGGGGGTAACTGCGTCCTCAAGCTGCACGTCGAGGACGGCGTCGTCACCCGGATAGAGACGGACGACGGCCAGGAACCACAGTACCGGGCCTGCGCCAGGGGCCGCGCCTACCGCCAGCGGCTCTATGCCCCCGATCGCATCCTTCATCCGCTCAGGCGGGCCGGGGAGAAGGGCGAGGCGAAGTTCGTCCGGGTCTCCTGGGATGAGGCCCTGGACACGGTGGCGCGGGAGCTGAAACGGGTCAAAGACACCTACGGGCCGGCGGCCATCCTGTTCCGCCAGTCGGGCGGCGACGTCGGCACCCTGCACCGGGCCCTGGCGCACTACCGGCTGCTGTGCCTGGCCGGCGGCTGCTCGGAGACCTGGGGCATATTCTCCTACGAGGCCGGCACTTTCGCCGAGCTGGTCACCTACGGCAGCGCCTCGGCCGGCAATACCAGGGACAACTTCCTCGATTCCCGGTTGATCATCATGTGGGGCTGGGACCCGGCCACCACCGTGCAGGACATGAACACGGCCTGGTACCTGGCCCAGGGCCGGGAGGCGGGCGTCAGGATCGTCTCGGTCGACCCCAGGTACACGGCGTCCGCCTCGGCCTTTGCCGAGGAGTGGATACCCATCGTGCCCGGGACCGACACCGCCATGCTGGTGGCCATGGCCTACGTAATCATATCCGAGAATCGCCAGGACCAGAGGTTCATCGATGCCTGCAGCATCGGTTTCGATCGTTTCCGGGACTACGTGCTCGGCGTCGAGGACGGCGTGCCCAAGACCCCCGGCTGGGCGGAGGCCATCACCGGCGTGCCGGCGGGCACCATAGCCGGCCTGGCCCGGGAATACGCCTCCCACAGGCCCGCGGCCTTGATCGCCGGGATAGCGGCGGGGCGGACGGCCTACGGAGAGCAGTACCACCGCGCGGCGATGGTGCTGGCGACCATCACCGGGAATGTGGGCGTCCGCGGGGGCGACGCGGCCGGGGTCTCCTGGCATGCCGGCGGCTCTGCTCCCTACGTGAGGTTCGGCCAGGGCATGAAGGTCCCCCGCAACCCGGTGGAGCAGAATGCACCGCCGCACAAGTACGCCCTGACGGGGGTCGGCACCCGCCTGACGCCGGACGAGATCGCCCAGCTGCGGGCAGTGGGCCTGACCATGGCCCGGGGCCAGTTCAACTCCACCCAGATCTCCGACGCCATCCTTCGGGGCCGGTCCGGCGGATACCCGGCCGACTACAAGCTGCTGTACCAGGTGGATACCAGCTACCCCAACCAGTACCTCAACGTGAACAAGGGCGTCCGGGCCCTGAGAAGCCTGGAGTTTCACGTGGTCTTCGAGCAGTTCATGACCCCCGGCGCCAGGTTCGCCGACATCGTCCTGCCGGTGAACACCTGCCTGGAGAGAAACGACTTCACCGTCGGAGGGGCCACCGGACTCTATGGATACATGAACAAGGCCGTGGACTCGCTG
>CALMBS010000006.1 GCA_937860285.1 uncultured Chloroflexota bacterium | reverse complement strand
CCAGCGCCACCACGGCGCCCGGCACCACCGCAGAGTAGGTGTCAAGGTCCCTGCTCATCGGCAGGATGGTCTGGGCCCCGTCCAACTGATAGATGAGGTAGGCTGTCGATCCTGCGCTGATGCTGGCGGTGACGGTGTCGCCCTCTCTGCTGACGCTGTTGATCTTCGGGGGCTGGAAATCCGTCACTGCCAGCGAGCCGGCGTACGTCTTCCAGTTGTCATTGAAGGTGAAGACGTGATTCAGCGTCGAGTCGATGTCCCCTCCCAGGATGACTATCTTGCCCGGGCTGTTGATTCCCACGGGGTGCAGGCTGTCGGAGGCCGCGTTGCTGATTACCGGGATCTGAGTGAAATCGTAGCCCATTACCCGGGACGCTACCGCATCCACCGCGACCGGATCGACGCTGGCCAGCAGGGCATGTCTGTCATAGGGCACACCGGCTACACCGTTGTAGCTTTCGCTCTTCTCCATGGCCTGGATCCCGTCGATCACGTTGAGATACTCCCGCTGCCGGGTGCTCTGCAGGCTGCCCTGCTTGTCGGCATAGAGGGCGATCTTGTTCAAGTCCAAGGCCGCCCGCCAGAAGATATCGTTGTCGAAGTAGTTGTCGTTCCCGGTGGCGCCGGTCACGCGATGGGCAATCCTGGGCATGCAGTCGGATTCCTCCTCATCGAAGGTGCTGCGCAGGGTGAATCCAACGAGGTTCTTGATGGCCAGCGTATTGGCCATCATGCTGTGGGTCTTCATCTTCGGCACGTTGATGATGACGTCCGCGTCGAGGACCCTGTCGTTGACCGCGTACCAGCCCAGCGGGTGCCCGCCCGGATTGACGCCCTGCGGGTCCGCTGTTGAATAGTATTCGTGCCCGTACAGTGTCTCGTAGCCCGAGTTCAGGTCATAGTCCGTGTAGCCGCTCCCGGCGAAGCTGCTGTTGCTGCCCAGGCTGATCCAGCGCCAGCCGTCACTCAGGACGTTCAGGTCCACCAGCTCGATGGAGATCCCGGGATGGCGCGACTTCAGCATGCTGACCATCTCCGGGTACCTGGTGCCGCCCACAATGTCGTCGGTCTCTGAGACCCTCTGCGAGGTCCCGTCTCCTATCCAGATCGCCGTGGCCCCGGCGGCAATGGCCATGTCCACCAGGGGCCTTACCACTTCAGGCCGGGTGGTGACGCCGGTGCCGGTATCGACCCAGTTGGGCTTGATCAGCACGCTGTCTCCGGCAGCTATCAGGTCACGCAGGGGACTGGACGCGCTGCCCAGCCCCAGCTCGCCAACCGTGTCCCATACCAGGTTGTACGCCGGATTGTCCGCCGAATCGAAGGGCGGAGTTGACCCGTAGCTGGCATCCGGGCTGTAGCTGAAGCTGACGGCCGCCAGGTCCAGGCTCACTGAAGGCTGCGTATCCGCCGAATCCGGCCCCGGGATGGTGGCGCTTCCGGCTATCCTGAGCTGGTTCTCCTGGTAATCCCGGTACAGGCCAACGGCGCCCGTCAACAGGACCAGGACCAGGGCTATTCCGACGACCCGGCCGTAGTTCTTCCTGCGGATATCGTGCAGAGACTGGTAGCCGATGGCTATGATGGGGGCCGCGATTGAGCTGAAGTAGAGGACCAGTTGCATCAGGGCGATTCTCTGGCAAGGGTAGGTGATCCGCTTGGGGTTTGTGCCCACTCTCCAGGCAAACCAGACGGCGCACCCCAGGGCCAGGAGGTGCCTGTTGTACTTCCAGCCGCGGAGCAGCCCGGTCAATCTGCGGTATGCCGTTGCCATACGCATGATGCACTCCTCACAGGCAGAATGGATATTGCGGACATGCTGACAGGGGGAAAGGTCGTGCTAGACTAATTTATACCACCGGGGCGTGGGGGGAGTCAATTCGTCCCCGAGTAGAACCGGGCCGGGCGCCGGCCCCGGCAGCAGGCCGGCCGCCCGGCCTCGATGGCTCTGGTCGCCAAACTGGCGACTACTTCCCCTTTCAGGACTTTCAAGCCAGGCAGTTCCTGACCAGAGCCCTGCTCCTGGTCACTGCCTCCTTGAATCTCTGAAAGAGAAGAGCTTCCTTCTCCCGAGATTCTGTGCTCATGGCCTGGTCCCTCCTTTCTTGCCGATTCGCACACCCGGTCGCCGGTGATGCACCCGCATCACCGGCGCTCAGGACAGACGGAAATACGGGCACTGCGGGTCCGAGCCCAGGAAGTCTTCGCTGCCATCCGCCCGGGCGGCGGCCAGGGCCACCGCCCGGCAACCCCGGCACACCGGCCAGAAGCGGCAGGTGCCGCACCGGCCGTGGTACTCCGCCCGGGTCCGCAGCTTCCAGAGGACCGGTGAGTCCGCCCACAGGTCGCGGAAGCTCTGGGTCCTGATGTTGCCGATGCCCAGGTCCATGCGCCGGCAGGGCATCACCGTGCCGTCAGCCGTGATAGTGACCCCGAACATTCCGGCGGCACAGCCGGCGACGGGGACCTCGGTATCGGGGATGGCGCCTTCCACGTCCGGGATCGATGCCAGGGGGTCGCGGGTGGTCACCGTCACTCTGGCGTGGCCCCGGTGCCGTTTCAGGTCCTGGTGGAAGGCGGCCACTTCCCGGGAGGTCAGCGCCTGTGGCGCCAAGCTTCTTCCCCGCCCGGACGGGACCAGCCGGGAGAAGGCCAGGGTTCCCGCGCCGCTGTGGGCGGCGACGGCCACCAGATCCCCGGCCTGGCCCATGTTGAGCCGGGAGACCGTCACATTGATGCTGGCCGGCATCCCCTCACCGGCGAGATGGCGTATGCCCTCCAGGGCCTGGCGGTAGGCCCCCCGTCCTCTCATGCGGTCATGGGTGCTCTCGAGCCCGTCCAGGCTCACCTGCACGTCGCCGACCTCTGCCATCCTGATCCGCCTGGCTGTCTCCGCCCCGACCAGGGTCCCATTGGTCATCAGCGACGCGGAGAAGCCGCACTGCCGGGCAAAGCTCAGGATTGGGAAGAGGTCGTCGCGCAGCAGGGGTTCGCCGCCGGTAACGTGCAGGCTGGGGGAGATGTCCATGTCGTAGTCCCTGGCCCAGCCCTCCACCGCCGTCTTCACGTTGGTGATGGCGCGGCACACCTCCTGGTGGCTCATCTCCGCCACAGGGCCGGACTGGTAGCAGTGCCGGCAGGCGAGGTTGCAGCGTTCCGTCACGTGGAGCTGGACGAAGAAGTCCAGCGGAGTGCCTCTCATATACCGGGCGCGGATCGCCGCACCGGCGATCCACCCTCCTTCCCGGGACCGTCAGGCCTGGCTGGTGCTGACCTGGGCCTCTTCCAGATTGCCCAGGGCGGCCTCGATCAGCTCGTTGAGCGCCGGGTGGATGTGCATCCCGCTGAGTATGGCGCCGATGCCTCCCCCCGAGGCCATGGCATTGGTCACTTCCTGGATGAGCTCCGGGGCCAGGGGCCCGATGATGTGGAAGCCCAGGATCCTGTTGGTGCCCTTCTCCAGTATGGCCTTGGCAAAGCCCTCGGTCTCCATCATGGCCTCTCCCTTGGCGGTGCTCGAGTAGCTGGCCCTGCCCACCAGTATGGCGTGGTCCTTCCTGGCTCTCTCCTCGGTCAATCCCACTGAGGCAATCTGAGGGTGGGAATACACGGCGTGGGGCGTGAAGCTGGTGTCCAGCTTGCTCTTGTCGCCGTGAAGGATAGCCTCCGCCACCATTGAAGCCTGCCGGTTGGCGGCGTGGGTGAACATCTGCAGTCCGTTGACGTCTCCCACCGCCCAGACGTTCCTGGCCGTGGTCTCCAGGTACTCGTTCACCTTGATGAAGCCCTTCTGGTCTGTCTCCACTCCGGTGTTCTGCAGCCTCAGCAGATCGGCGTTCGATCTGCGGCCTACGGCCATCAGCAGGCGGTCGGCGGTGAAATCCTTCACCTTTCCGTCTCGGGTCTTCACCGCTACCGTCACTCTGCCGTTGGGTCCCTTCCGTATCTCCTCCGCCTGGGCACCGGTATGTATGGCCATCCGGCGACTGAGGGCCTTCTTCAGCAGGTCGGAGATCTCCGGCTCCTCCGCCAGTGTCAGCCGGTCCGCCATCTCCAGGATGGTCACCTCGGTGCCCATGGCGGCAAAGAAGTGCCCGTATTCAACGGCGATGTACCCGCCGCCGATGATCACGAGGCTGTCGGGCCGGGCCTTCTGGCTCAGCACTTCCTGGTTCGTCCAGTAGTCGACGCTGTCCACTCCCTTGATGGGCGGGACAAAGGGACGGGAGCCGCAGGCGATGACGACCTTCTCGCCTTTGACCTGCTGCCCGCCGACCTCGAGCGCACGGTCAGCCACGAAGTATCCCTCTCCTTCGTAGAGGTCCAGGCCCTTTGCCTGTCTGATCTCCCGGCGGATGTGGTCCCGGCTCTCCTTGATGCTCTTTCTCATCCGCTCCATGATCGAAGCGAAGTCCATGCTTCTGATCTCAGCCTCAATGCCGAGCTTCCGGGCTTCGTGGATCTCGACGGCCCTGTCGGCGGCATAGATCAGCATCTTCGACGGTATGCAGCCCAGGTTGAGGCAGGTTCCGCCCAGAGGCCCCCTGTCTATGAGAGCTACCTTCTGGCCGTGGGCCACGGCCTCATCGGAAACGATCGCCCCGCAGCCCGAGCCAATGACGATGAGATCATACTTCTTCATGACCGGTCCTCCAGAACAAGGGGCTCGGAGCCACGCTGCGCTCCGGCCGTCAGCGCAGGGCGAAGGACACGACCTGGCTGAGGCCCCTGCGGCCAGTATCCCACGGCCGGACGGCGATCGTCATTGGGGCTGGTACGTAGTAGCGCCCTGCGAAATCTACCTAGTCCTCCTTCGCTGTCCTCCCGGGTGGGCGGTGATGACAGGAATCTGAGGCATCAGGGCTGGGGCTTGCTGAGCTCGCTGGCCAGCCAGTCCAGGGCCGGCTGTCTGCTCTCGAAGGTGGCGATCTTCATGCCGGAGAAGCGCGCGACGGCCCGGACCATGACGCCCAGCAGGCTGCCGGTCCCGACCACCGCCGTGGCCTTCACGATGGGCATGATGTCCTTGGAGTGGGATTTCACCGTCTGCAGGGTCATCGGCGACACGTGGGTGTTGGTGGCATCGAGGAGAAGGCCATGGGGCCTGGTTATGCCGCTCCTGGTCTTCATCAGCTTCTGGAGCTCCTTCTCATCGGTCATGTTGGAGGCATCTACTACAACTATGGTCGTCCCACGGTAGGTGATCTGCTGAAATCTCTCGTGCATTCCAGCCCCTCCTTCCCTCGGTCGGGCGGAGTATAGTATCTACCGATGCGAAAATCAAGGGGGTCAGCCCCTTTGCGTTTCCTGGACCGGTCCTGTGCTGCCGTTGGGGTGCGCAGGGCCAACGAGTGTCCATGGAATCCGATGGAGAGGCCCGGCTGACGTGACCCTCACGCCATAACCACCATGCCCGATACTGACCATGGCCCGGACCGGCAACGGAACCGCGATGTGTCGGTGATTTCTTGCCGGGGCGGAGAGATGAGGTTGTGGGTGGGTTGGGTGACTCCGATACCTGATTGTGACCTCCGGGCAATACAATACCTTCGTGCGGTACTGAAGGAATCCGTGGCAGTCCTGAACGAGGGTCTTCATTCAATCTATCGAAGCAGAAGGAGGTGCGCGTGGCCAAGCATACGCAGTGGACAAGCCATAAAGGGAGGAGGATTCTCTTCGTCAACGGTGCCGGCCTGGGCGAGGCTGACCTTATCGTGGCCTATGAAGAAATGAAGCAGGAACTACTCAGAGACGGCACAGGTCCTCTTGTCTTGATCGACCTCTCGAATACCTCCCTGACGACAAAGGCCCACAGCAAGGCCAGGGAGGTGGCAGAGGCCACCAAGGCTGCGGGTATCCCGGACGGGCCGTGTGCCGTGGTGGGCTTGTCCAAGCTCGCGAGCGCGGTAGCTCAGCTGCTGGGCAGGTCGGCGCACTTCGCGGACACTATTGACAAGGGCAAGGAGTGGCTCGTCAGGCAAGACGAAATGGCCCTGAAGCGGTAGCCCGCCCCGCGGCGGATGGTTGCCCAGACTGCCACTGCCTGCCCGGTGTGATTCCGGGTAGTCCTGGCACAGGGCTACCACTCAGGCATCAACTAGAGTGGCAGCTGCCTGTACTCCATGAGCTGGATCATGGCGCCGCCGATCGTCTCGCTGTCCAGATACACCTCTGTGAGCTGCAATCGGGGCGGCCTGGCAGCGCCCGGCTGGCCCTCCCCCGATGAGGGCGGGGCGTCTATGGTCATGGGCGGCAGCCGCATGGCAGGCTCGATGCCGGAGCCGGCCAGCTCCCGGAGCGTCTCATCCAGGTTCCTCACCAGGAACGCTACGTGCTGCAATCCCTCCCCCTTCTGCCTGAGGAACTCGGTGTGCACGGTCTCCCCCTCGAGGACCTGCACCAGTTCGACGAAAGCCGTCCCGGGGTTGTTGATGGCGGCCCTGACCCGGGCGCTGGCCGTCTTGCCCCGGTATATGAAGGACTTGAGGTCGTAGACCTGCGTCGTGAAAGGTCCCAGGCCGAGGACGGAGCTGTAGTGCTCCACCGCCTTGTCCAGGTCCCTGACCACGATGCCTATGTGCGAAAGCCTGCCCAGCTTGACCTTCTGAAGACCGTTGTCCATGATGCCTCCCAGACCCCGTGACATAGCGCCGGCGGCCATGCGTCACCACGCAGGCATCCCGACCTGAAACGCGCATCCCAGATGCTACCGCATCGGCCGTTTGAGGTCAACGGCCCGCTCTCTTCACTACGTCAACGTGGGGCCGAGCGTGAAGGAAGGGGAGATGATCACCGATTTCTATCTTCCGTTGAAGTAGCGCCACCCGACCGCGGCACCCGATGCTGTTTTGGGAACCGAGGGTCGTTGGCGTATCATCTTGGATATGGACAATCAGGAGCGCGTCGTCTTGACGGACGGGGACGGCCATGACCTGCTCCACGACGACGGAACGGTCCGCACGATGGAGAAGATGGAAGCCCATCGCAGGGGCTTGGGACATCGCGCCGTGTCGGTGTTCGTTTTCAACAGCCGGGGGGACCTGCTGCTGCAAAGGCGCGCTCCGGGCAAGTACCATTCTCCCGGCAGGTGGACGAATACGTGCTGCACGCACTGCCGTCAAGGCGAAATCCCTGCAGACACCGCGGTGCGCAGACTGCGGGAGGAGATGGGGCTGCAGTGTCGTCTTCGGGAGGTCTTTTCATTCCCCTATCACGCCGGTGTGGGAAATGGCATGATCGAGAATGAGTTCGACCACGTCTTTGTTGGCCAGTGCGATGACCGCCCCGCGCCGGACCCCGCTGAGATATCGGACTGGAAGTGGATGGCTCCAGGCGCGATTCAAGAGGGCCTGGCGACCTCACCGGAGCAGTATACCTACTGGCTGCGCTGCTGCTTCGACGAGGTCCTCAGTTGCCTGGCGGGTGACGCCGGGGGCTCCTCCTGACCGATGGGCCACGGCCCCCGGAGTCATGCCTGGTCCTGTGGGCAGGGGGGCCTGGACCAGACGGTCATGTGCTCGCCCGGTTGGACCTGGCGTTGCGTGTCTACTTGAACACGCCTTCGTGGT
>CALMBS010000005.1 GCA_937860285.1 uncultured Chloroflexota bacterium | reverse complement strand
GCAAGCTGGACTACAAGCTCATCGGCGGACACGCCACCTGCGAGAGCTTCTGGGACCCGCACCTGGTCCACTCGCCCTACGGCGGGTACGTGTCCTTCCTGCAGATGCACGCGCCCTACGGCATCGAAGGAGGCTGGACGAAGAAGGCCCCGGAGGTAGACGCGGCCATCATGGAGAAGTGGGTCAAGGCCGCCCCCAACCTGGCCAAGGAGAACATCATAATGGCCACCAGCGAGTCGCCGGAGGACATCGAGATCCGCCTGCCCAACATGCGGCGCGGGGGCATCAAGCACGGGGACTACACCCCCATGCAGATCGGCTTCAACCGGCCCAACATCGAGTGCTCCACCTCCAAGACGCCGGTCGGCGGGCTCTACCTGTGCGGCGCTTCCACCTATCCCGGCGGAATGGTCACCGGCGGGCCCGGATACATCGCGGCCAACAAGGTGGCCGAGGACATGGGCCTCAAGAAGTGGTGGAAGCCCACCAGGCTGATAGAGAAGTACCTGAAGACATACGAAGGGTAGGGACGGCAGGTTTGACGGGAAACTGAGGAAAGGGTCATACTTTCCCAAATCGTCCTTCGGGAGTGAAGGGCGGTTAAGAAAAACGCTAGAGGGAGGGTACATTCATGAAGGCTGCTGTTCTCTACGAGCTGGGCAAACCGGTGCAGGTGGAAGAGGTCACCATCGATCCACCGCAGGCCAACGAGGTCCTGGTGAAGATGGTGGCGACGGGCGTATGCCACACCGACCTGCACTTCATCAAGGGTGACATGCCGCAGCCGCTGCCGGTGGTCCTGGGCCACGAGGGGGCCGGGATCGTCGAGAAGGTGGGGCCCGGCGTGACCACGCTCAAACCCGGGGACCACGTGATCCTTATGGTAGCCTACTCCTGCGGGAAGTGCCGCTACTGCGTCCAGGGTCAGACCGCCATGTGTGCCGAGTGGCTGACCTACCACATGATGGGGTCCCTGCCGAACATGACCAAGCGGCTGCACAAGGGCAGCCAGGAGCTGAACCACTTCTTCAGCCAGTCATCCTTCGCCGAGTATGCGGTGGTCCACGAGAGAACCGCCATCAAGGTCAGGGAGGATGCCCCCCTGGATGTGGTCACCATACTGGGCTGCGGGGCCAGCACCGGCATCGGAGCGGCCATCAACACCGCCGGCATGAAGGCCGGTGAGACCGTGGCCGTGTTCGGCTGCGGCGGCGTGGGGCAGAGCGTCATACTCGGGGCCAGGCTGGCCGGCGCCAGCAAGCTGATCGCGGTGGACACTGTGGACCTCAAGCTGCAGAAGGCCAAGGAGCTCGGGGCCGACTTCGTCATCAACGCCTCCACGGAGAACGCACAGCAGAAGATAGTGGAGATCACCGGGGGCGGGGCGGACTATAGCTTCGAGTGCATCGGGAACACGAACGTCATGGCCACGGCCTTCAGCTCCATCCACAACGGCGGGAAGTGCGTGGTCGTCGGCATGGCGCCCCTGGGCGCGATGCTCACCATCGCCCCCTACGAGCTGCTGCTGGGCAAGACCATCGTCGGCTGCGTGCAGGGCCACATCAAGGCCGCGGTCGACATACCCCGCTACGTTGACCTGTACATGACGGGCAAGCTGCCCCTGGACAAGCTGATCACCAAGAAGTATGCCGGCCTGGACCACATCAATGAGGCCATCGAGGACCTGGAGAAGGGGAGGGTGGTCAAGGCCATCGTGAAATTCTGAGACCGTGACCCCCGAGAAGGGGAATTCTAGACGCTAAGGAGTTGTTATGGCTGACCTTTCTTTCGATGCGGTCATTTGCGGCGGCGGCAACAAGGCTTTGGTGCTCGCCATGTACCTGTCGCGATATGCCGGTTTGAGCGTTGGCGTGTTTGAAAGAAGACACGAGATCGGCGGCGGCCTGGCCACCGAGGAAACGGCGGCGCCCGGTTTCCGCGGCAACACCCACGCCAACATCCTGCTGCCGTGGTACTACGCGCCGCTCTACCGCGACTTCCCGGAGTTCTGGGAGTACGGCGGACAGATCGACCAGTACCCGGTGGCGGACGCCAGCGTGTTCCTGAACAACAACACCTGCCTGTGCCTCTACAGCGAAAAAGAGGACCCCACGCAGGAAAGGTCAGCCAAGGAAATCGCCCGCTTCTCGCAGAACGACGCGGAGACCTGGCTCCGCTTCTGGAAGCTGTGGCAGACCGACGAGATGCAGTCGGTGCAGATCGACTCGCTGTTCAACCCTCCCGACTGGCAGACACAGCCGGAGTTCATGAACCGCCAGGTGGCCCTCTTCCCCAAGATGCTGGAGGCCGGCATGGTGCCGGACTCCATGCTCCTGGCGGCCAGCGCCAAGCGCTGCGCCCAGGAGTGGTTCGACAGCCCGGAGCTGCAGTACTCCATGCTCCGGGCCATAGTATCCTATGTGACCAATCCCGACGACGTGCAGGTGGGGCCGTGGGCCATGGGCATGGCCATGACCATGGCCACCACCGGCTACGGCCGGGGCGGCACGCACCAGATGGCCCACGCCATGCACCAGATCTGTGTCCAGAGCGGGGTCAAGTTCTACACGCACTCCGAGGTGATCAAGGCCATCATCGAGAACGGCCAGTGCACCGGGGTGAAGCTCCTGGACGGCAGCCAGGTGCACGCCAAGAAATTCGTGGTCACCGCCGGGCTGTCCGCCTGGCAGCTCCTGGACATGGTCGGCCGGGACATCATGGGGGCCAAGATATCCAGGGGCATCGACAACCTGTCCACCCGCAACATCGGCAACCTGATGTGGTACACCTTCGCCCTGCACGAGGCCCCCAAGTACAAGGCCGCCTCCTTCAACCCGGACATCAACCGCTGCGAGTGGCTGGGCATGACCAACGAGGCCAACATCGAGCACATCTCCATCGAGTGCAACTTCGCCAGGGCGGGCATGTTCCCGCCAAGAGAGCACTATAACCCGGTGGTCTGGTGCCACAGCCTGGCCGACCCGGCCTACGCCCCGGAGGGCAAGCACGTGGCCCAGTGCGAGATGCAGGGCCCCCGGGCCAGCGACCTCACCGAGGCGGAGTGGCTCAAGGTGAAGGATGAGTACGCCGACGACGTGCTCAAGATATGGCAGCAGCACGCCCCGAACATGACGTGGGACAACGTCATCGGCGTGGATACCAACAGCCCGTACGACAACCTGAGGCTGAAGAACCTGGCGCCGCACGGCAACTTCGCCGGCATCGACCGGACCTACTGGCAGAACGGCCCCAACCGGCCCACGCCGGAGCTCTCCAGCCATCGCACGCCGGTGAAGAACCTCTATGCCACGGGCGGCTTCTGGCCCATTGGCGGCAACGCCAGCGCCGAGGCCGGCTACAACTGCTACAAGACCATCGCCAGGGACCTGAACCTGCCCAAGCCCTGGGAAGAGCCGGGCAAGGAAGAGCCCATGTCCCTGGTGCAGGCCACCCGCTGGTGCACCACCAAGATGAGGGAGGCGTTCAAGCCCCGCAGCCTGTAGGCGCGGGAGGCTGAACTCCGGAGACGGCCGGACGCAAGCAAGGATAAGGAGGGATAATGGCCCAGAAGTTTGACATGATCATCATCGGTGGCGGCCCCAACGGGCTGACCATCGCTTCATACCTCGCGAAGGCAGGGCAGAAGTGCCTCCTGCTGGAGAAAAGGTTCGAGGTGGGCGGGGGGCTCATGACGGAACAGGTGACCCTGCCCGACTTCTTCCACAACACCCACGCCA
>CALMBS010000004.1 GCA_937860285.1 uncultured Chloroflexota bacterium | reverse complement strand
GCACCCCGGCCTTCCAGGCCCTCTCCACCAGCTCCCCCAGGGTCAGGAGCTCCTGGATTTGGCACCGGTCGGTGGCGTCGGCCAGGCAGCCCGGCCGCAGGCCGTCGCCCAGGCTCAGCGTGACGTCATACCGCCGGGCGATGTCCAGCAGGCGGTCGTACTCTTCATACAGGGGGTTCTCCCTCTCGTTCCGGATAATCCAGCCCAGCAGAAAGGCACCGCCGCGGGACACGACGTTGGTGAGCCGGGTCTGCCGCTGCAGGTGCTCGATCGACCGGCGGGTGACGCCGCAGTGGACCGTCATGAAATCCACGCCCTCGCGGGCCTGCTCCTCGATGACCTCGAAGATGTCGTCCGCGGTCATGTTGACGATAGCCCCCCGCCTCTCCGTGGCCTGGATGGCGGCCTGGTAGATGGGCACTGTGCCCAGCGGGAGCGGGCAGTGGGCGATGATGGCCCGGCGGATGGCATTGATGTCCCCGCCGGTACTGAGGTCCATCAACGCATCGGCCCGGTACTCCATGACGACGCGGGCCTTCTCCAGCTCGGCCTCGAGGGACGCGTGTGCTGAGGAGGTGCCGATATTGGCATTGACCTTGGTGGAGAGGCCCCTCCCGATGCCGCAGGCCTGGAGATTGCGGTGCGCGGGGTTGGCGGGAATGACCGCGGCTCCCACCGCCACGGTCCGGCACACGGACTCGGGGTCCAGGCCCTCTCTCTCTGCTACCAGCCGCATCTGCGGCGAAATGGTCCCTTCCCTGGCCAACTCCAGCTGAGTCATCCGGCTCTCCTCCCCAAAAACAAGACGACCAGGAGCGCGACTCAACGGTCCCTGGTCGCCGGAACCGCCTCCCTACGCTCGCATTACCGAGGTCAGGTTCAAAGGGTCGCCCGCCACGCGGCGCGCTCTCAGCCTCTGAGCTCCCCTGCGGTCGATTTATGTCTTGATGCCAGTATACCGCCCTGGTTTCGGGAACACAAGGGGAGCTCCGGTTTGAGCCCGTCCCGCCGCGGCTGCTATAATGGATGGAGTTGAACCAGTGCAGGGGCGCCCGAGCATGAGCGAGGGCTTAATACGGCAGCAAGCCCGGTGAAACTCCGGCACAGTCCCGCCTGCTGTGACAGTCAGAACTCCGGCCCCTGTCTAGAGAGCCTGGCAGACCTCCGGGCCGCCGGGCCAACAAGAGCCTCCGCGGAGAAAGGGGAGCGCACATGACCCGAGCACCCTGATACCCCTCGCTCTGCCGAGCCAGGGGTTTTTCTTTCCCCCCCGCCGGCAGGGCATCAGGCGGCGTCCGCATGAGTGCGCGCCGCGTAACCTTGCGGCTCTATCGGCCAGCGCCTCGCCACGGCGGCGGTGCCTATTTGGGTCACCTCCGGCCGCGGGTGTGTCGTATGGCACCTGAAACATCACAAGGAGGATTTGGTGAGAAAGGCTGTTCTCAAGGCTATTCTGTGCATTCTGGTGGTGGCCTCCCTGGGGCTGCTGGCCTGCGACAATGAGCCCTCCGCTTCGGTCCTGGTCGATGACGAGAAGCGGGAGGTCACCGTCCCGGCCGACCCGCAGCGTATCGTCTCGCTGGGCTCCCCCATCACCGAGATACTCTTCGCCCTGGACCTGGGGGACCGGGTCGTGGCCACCGATGACTACTCCACCTATCCGGAGGAGGCCGCGGCCCTGCCCAAGGTGGGCGCCCCGTGGCCCGGATTCAACGCCGAGACCATCCTGGACCGGGAGCCGGACCTGATCCTGTCCTCGGCCGGCACCATTGTGCAGCAGCTCGAGCCGTACGGGGTGCCCGTGTTCGTGGTCCAGCCCACCGATATCCAGGGCATACTGGACGATATCCGGGAGATCGGCGAGATCACCGGCAAAGAGAAGCAGGCGCGGGACCTGGTGAACAGCCTGCAGGCCAGGGTGGATGCGGTCACCGCCCGGACCGATGGGCTGGCCGCCGGCGATCGGCCCAGCGTCTTCTATGAAGTGGATGCCACCGATCCCACCCGTCCCTACACGGCCGGGTCGGGCACTTTCCAGGACGAGCTCATAAGCCTGGCGGGCGGCACGAACGTCGCCGGCGGCGCGTCCAGCTGGTACCAAATCAGCGTAGAGGAGATCGTGGATGCCGACCCGGACCTGGTCGTACTGGAGGACTACCAGTACGGGGTGTCCGTGGAGAGCGTCGGGGCCCGCTCCCCGGCGTGGGCCGGGCTATCGGCCGTCAAGGATGGGAAGGTGTACGCCATCGAGAACCCGGACCTCACGTCCAGGTACGGACCGCGCATCGTGGACGGGCTGGAGATGCTGGCCCGGATCATCCAGCCGGGGCTCTTTCCGGAGGGGGAGTAGGGCCGCTGCCTGAGGATCACAGCCGGGAGCGGCTGGCCTGCCCGGGTGCGGGCCAGCCGCCCGACCCACCGACGGGGTGCAACACGTGAGAGCGCGGGCCGGAGGTCATCGTCACCTCAGCGTCGTGCTGCTGCTGGCGCTGGCTTTGGCCGGGTGCCTGGCTGTGGCCGCTGCCGTGGGGTCGGTCCGGGTGCCCATCGGAGACGTGGTCAAGATCTGCTGGAACGCCGTCTCGCCATTCAACGTGGACGCCACCTGGAGGCCGGCGGATGAGACCATCATCCTTCAAGTCAGGCTGCCCCGAGTGCTGGGTGGGGCCCTGGTCGGGGCCGGCCTGGCGACGGCCGGGGTCATCTTCCAGGGCCTGCTGCGCAACCCCATGGCGGACCCGTACATCATCGGGACGTCGGCTGGCGCGGCGCTGGGGGCCACCGTAGCCATGCTCCTGCCCCTCAGCATGAGCTTCCTGGGCTTCGGCATGGTGCCGCTGCTGGCCTTCGCCGGGGCGCTGGCCACCGTCTTCCTGGTCTACCGCCTGGCGCGGGTCAGCGGCCGGACGCCGGTGGTCAGCATGCTGCTGGCCGGGTTCGTAGTGAGCGCCATGCTGACAGCCCTGATGTACCTCATCATCACCATGAGCGACCAGCTTTATGAAAAGTTCCGGTCGGTGTACGGCTTTCTGCTGGGAGGTATCTCGGTAGGGGGATGGGGGGAGATCGCGGTCATCGCACCGATCATCGTCGCCGGCATCGTGCTGACGCGCCTGTGGGCCTTCCGGCTGAATGCCTTTGCACTGGGCGAGGAAGGCGCGGCCCACGTCGGCGTGGATGTGGAGCGGAGCAAGACCGTCTTCCTGGTGCTGGGGTCGGTGCTCACGGCGGCCGCCGTCTGCATAGGGGGGCTCATCGGGTTCGTGGGGCTGGTGGTCCCTCATGCCCTGAGATTGGTGCTGGGACCCGACCACCGGCTGCTGGTCCCCTCCGCGGCCATCGCGGGCGGCGCCTTTCTGGTGGTGGCCGACCTGCTGGCTCGTACGCTGTCCTCTCCCCGTGACATACAGGTGGGCATCATTACGGCACTCATCGGGGCGCCGATCTTCATCTACCTGCTGAGGCGTGGTGGAAGGGAATACGGACTATGAACACGACTGCCATTCGAGTGGACCGGGTCACCTTCTCGTACGACAACGGGGCGGTGCTGCGCGATGTGGACCTGGCCGTTGGCCGGGGGGAGATGGTAGGCCTGATCGGCCCCAACGGCGCCGGAAAGACCACCCTCATCCGGCTGGTGAGCGGCATCCTGGCGGCGGCCAACGGCAACGTCTGGCTCCAGGGGGTGGACACCCGGAAGATGAAGCGGAGCGTTCTGGCCCGGGAGGTGGCGGTGGTGCCGCAGCAGATCGCGGTTCCCCTGGCCTACACCGTGGAGGAGGTGGTGATGCTGGGCCGGACGCCGTTCATCAAGCCCTGGCGGGACCTCTCCGCCGCCGACGGCGAGGTGGTGCGACGCACTCTGGACAGCGTGGGCCTCAGCCGCCTGGCGCGCCGGTGCTTCAGCACGCTCTCCGGCGGCGAGCGGCAGAAGGCGGTGCTGGCCATGGCCCTGGCCCAGGAGGCCGAGGTGCTGCTGCTGGATGAGCCCACCGCCCATCTCGATATCAGCCACCAGGTGGAGATGCTGGAGCTGCTGGCGGGGATGAACGAGGAAAGGCACCTGACGGTGGTGGCCGCCATGCACGACCTGAACCTGGCCTCGGCCTACTTCCGCCGCCTGGTGCTGCTCAAGGACGGGTCCGTGGTGGCGGACGGCTCGCCCGAAGAGGTGCTCACCGCCGGCACCATCGGCGCGGCCTATTCCGTGCCCGTCCAGGTACAGCCTCACCCTGTGAGCGGTGTGCCCCAGGTGGTGGTCCTGCCGCGGCACAACGGGCGCCACTGAGCGGGCTTGCGGGCGGCCGGACCTTGTGGCGGCCTGCCGCGCCACCTATAATGGGGTCCGCACCCATCAAGCGGGCCGCGCCCCCTGACGGGTGCGCATCCCTGGGAGGCAACATGACCACGCTGGAGCCCATCTACACGTCCGACGACATCAACGCGGCCGTGGCCAGGCTGGCCCGGGAGGTCAGGCGCGACTACCGGGACAAGAACCCCATCCTGGTGGGTGTGCTGAAGGGCTGCTTCGTCTTCATGGCCGACCTGGTAAGGGCGCTGGACATGCCCCTGGAGACCGAGTTCATGGCCCTCTCCAGCTACGGGCGGGGACGGGCCAAGACATCAGGCCAGGTGCGGGTGGTGCACGGGCTGAGGGCCAGCGTCCGGGGCCGGCACGTGCTGGTGGTGGAGGATATCGTCGACACCGGCGTCACGCTGAATTTCACCCTGGAGTATCTGAGTCGGAGGAAGCCGGCCTCGGTCCGCGTCTGCGCCCTCTTTGACAAGTCGGCCGCCCGGCGCGTTCCGGTGCCCGTAGACTACCTGGGCCTGGCGGTGCCGGACTGCTTCCTGGTGGGGTACGGGCTGGACTACGATGAACGGTTCCGGTACCTGAGCGGGATCTACTGTCTGAAGGGGGACGGGTGAACCACCGGGAAATGAGGCAGCTGATCCGGGTCGCCAGGGGGCAGGCCGCCGCGGACCTGGTGCTGGCCAACGGGCGGATCATCAACACCTTCAATGGGGACGTGGAGGCGGGCAACGTGGCCGTATACCGGGGCCGGATCGCCGGCGTCGGCGACTACACCGATGCGGCGGAGACCATTGACCTGGGGGGCCGGTACGTGGCCCCTGGCCTGATCAATGGTCATACCCACGTGGAGAGCTCGATGCTCCACATCACGCAGTACGCCAGGGCCGTGGTCCCCCGCGGCACCGCCGCGATCGTCACCGATCTCCACGAGATCACCAACGTCTGCGGTCTCGCCGGCGCCCGGGAGGTGCTGCGCATCGCCGGGGGACTGCCGCTCCAGGTCCTGTTGATGGTGCCGTCGTGCGTGCCGGCCACCCGGCTGGAGTCCGCGGCGGCCCGGGTCACCGCCGGCGACGTGCAGCAGGCCCTGGGCTGGAAGAACAGCATCGGCCTGGGAGAGCTGATGGATTTCCCGGCCGTGCTGCAGGGGCACTCCGGCATGCTGCTCAAGATGGCGCTGGCCAGGGGCCGGGCCATCGACGGCCACGCCGTGGGCCTGCGCGGACGGGACCTCAACGCCTACCTGGCGGGCGGGATCGCTTCTGACCACGAGTGCACCTCCCTGGAGGAGGCCGAGGAGAAGCTGGCCCGCGGCATGTGGATCATGATCCGGGAGGGCTCGTCGGAGAAGAACCTGGCCGACCTGCTCCCCATCGTCAACGATCGCACCTTCCATCGCTGCCTGCTGGTGGTCGACGACCGCAGCTGCGGAGACCTGCTCCGCGACGGGGACATCGACGGGGTGGTGCGCAAGGCCATCCGGCTCGGCCTGGATCCGGTGC
>CALMBS010000003.1 GCA_937860285.1 uncultured Chloroflexota bacterium | reverse complement strand
CCTGGCCGAGGCCCTGATGGCCCCGGCATCGCTGCCGGCGGTGGCTTCGGTGACGGCGAAGGCCGCCAGCCTGGCTCCGCTGGCCACCTCCGGGAGGTACTTCTTCTTCTGGGCATCCGTGCCATACAGTATCAGCGGCAGCACGCCCAGGGCGTTCGCCGCGTAGCTGATGGCTACTCCCCCGCAGACCCGGGACAGCTCCTCTATAACCAGGCACAGGTCAAAGCACCCGCCACCCATGCCATCGTATTCCTCGGGGATGAACACTCTCAGCAGGTCGCTGGCCGCCATCTCTTTGATCAGGTCCCACGGGAACTCTTCCTTCTCGTCGAGCTCGGCGCGGACCGGCAGTATGCGCTGCTCGGCGATCTGCCGGGCCAGACCCTTCAGGGTCTTCTGCTGGTCATTCAGAAAGTAGTCCAAACACGTTCTCCTTTCCGGACAGGCTGACTGGGAGCGGCTGGGGGAGCACCGGGGGTAGCTTCACGAGGCCCGCGACATCCGCGGCACGGCCATCGGAACAGCCTACTCCTGGTCCTCCTCCTGCGGGCGCTCCCACAGGGGCACCGTGAAATCACTGATGAACTGCCGGCGGCTCTCTTTGATGAGCTCCTCGATCTGCTGCCGCGACTGCGCCGCCAGGTTGTCCATCTCCGCCATGTCGATTTCGACGTTGAGGACCTTGGTCAGTACCCTGAGCACCGCCTGAGATGCCGTCGGGTTCCTCATCTCGCTGAGATACCGGGGGGTCTCACCCAGCAGGCAGACTCCCTTGATGTCCCTCTCCTTGGCCATGGAGAGCAGCAGCCCGTTCATCCCGGCGATGAAAAAATCCCCCTTGAGCACGAGCCCCTGCTTCTCGGTCTCCGCCAGCAGCTCGGCATCGGTGGCCGCCGCCCACACTCGCGGCTGCTCCGGGAAGTGCGAAATGAGCGCGGCCGCACAGGTATAGACCACCTTCACGCCCATCTTCTGCACCACGTCCAGGAGCATGTCAGCGAACTCCCGGCTCATGCTGGACGGCTGCGCCTCCGCCAGGAAGATGATCAGGTCGCTGCCTTTGCCCTTCCTCTTCCAGTAGTAGAACTTGTTCTCGGCCAGGCGCGGCGGCTGAATGAGGTTCTTCTCAACGTACACGCCGGTCACCTCGAAAAACGAGGGGGCCTGGATCTCGGCGAACTCCTCCGCCTGCAGCTTGTCCTTGAGGTAGGTCGTCGCCTCCAGCGCCACGTTCGCCACGCCGGGCCAGGCTGCCACCAGACAGGGGTTGTTCAGCTTGGGCTCCTTGCTGATTATGACCTGGTCGTCGTGAGACTTCTTCATCCTGCCAGCCCCCCGCTCGGAAGATATGTCGTAAACATCATACCAGCACCAACCGGACAAGACAACAACCCCGGACCGGCCCCGCCGCTGACGCTGGCGCCACGAGGGACCAGCCATGGCGGTTGCGGGCACCCCGGGCAAGACAGATGGTGGTATCATTATCTGGGGGTGCATCAAGTGGACGCCGAATCAAAGACCAGAGAACAGCTTGCAAAGGAGCTCGCGGAAACGCGCCCGCGCGTAGCCGAGCTCCTGTATCTGGAGAACGCCTGCGAGGAGCTGCGCAAGAGCGAGATGCGCTACCGCTCCCTGGCGGACAACGTTTCGGACGTTATCTGGGCCATGGACCTGGACCTGGCCTTCACGTACTACAGCCCGTCCGTGGCCCAGCTGCGCGGCTACACTGCCGAGCAGGCCATGGCCAAGACCCTGCAGGAGACCCTCACGCCCGCCTCCTACCACGTCCTCGTCGAGGCCCTGGAGGAGGAGATGTCGATGGAGATCGGTGAGAGCCGGAACCGTCCCGGCACGCGCACGCTCGAGCTCGAGGAGTACTGCGAGGACGGCTCAACGGTCTGGGTCGAGGTCAAGATCTCGTTCCTGCGCGATGAGGCCGGGAGGCCCATCGAGATCCTGGGGGTCACCCGGAACATCACGCAGCGCAAGGAGAACGAGGCCACTATCAAGCAGCTGGCCTTCTTCGACCAGGTCACGGGGCTGCCCAACCGGGTCCTTTTCAAGGACCGTCTCTCCATGGCCGTGCTCAGCGCGGCCCGCAACAAGGACGGCCTGGCCCTGATGATGGTGGACCTCGACCGGTTCAAGAGCGTCAACGACACCTTCGGACACGCTGTCGGCGACCAGCTGCTGCGGGCCGTTGGCGAGCGGCTGCGCAACCTCCTGCGCAGCAGCGACACCGTCAGCCGCATCGGCGGCGACGAGTACATGGTGCTGCTGCCCGGCATCAACGACTTCGGTGACGTGGCCGTGGTGGCCAACAAGATCACGGCCGCCTTCCAGGAGTCTTTTGTGGTGCGCGCGCAGCGGCTTTCCGTCACCGCCAGCATAGGGGTCGGGGTCTATCCGGAGCACGGCACGACGGCCGAGGCGCTGATCGAGCACGCGGACATGGCCATGTACCGGGCGAAGGGCCTGGGCCGGAACATCTGGCAGTGGTCCCCGGCCGGCACCGAAGCGCCGGAGATAATGAGCCGCTAGCCGCGAGCGCCGCTCCGCGCCGGCGGCTAGTTCTCCGCCGCCCGCCGGCGCCGCAGTCTCACCAGCAGGTAGAGCCCCCCGGCGCAGGCCAGGAGCCCCCCGGCCACCACGGCCAGCCAGCCCCAGACGGGGAGACCGCCTGACGGCGGGGCCTTGACCACGAACCCGCCCGGCAGGACATACGACCCGCCGGAGGTGCTGACGGTCACGTTCCTCGGGCCCAGCGAGATGTCGGGGGCCACAGTGATCCGCGCCGTGATCTCATTGGCGCTGACCACGGTGAAGTTGTCCACCGTGATCCCCGGCCCCAGGTCCAGACCGATGCACTCGGTGAAGGCATCGCCCATCAAGGTGATGGTGGCCGTCTCGCCCAGGCCGGCGGCACGGGGGCTGACCGCTGCCGGCTCCGGGACCACCGTCGGCACGGTGAACTGCATCTCCGCCCCATAGCCCATCCCGTCCCCCACCGCCCGCGCGCGGTAGTAGTAGGTCCGCCCTGCGAAAAGCCCCTGCACATCCGTGTAGAAGGCCCCCGTCGACGTCTTTCCGGCGGAGGTGGTCTCCCCAGTGTAGGTGCCGGGGGACTCCCCCCACTCAAAGTGGACCGTCACATTGGTGGCCGTGCCCATCCCGGTCACGTTGCCGTTCAGCCGTGCCGAGCTGGTGGTCAGGTGGTCGGCCTGGCCCGTCTCCACCTGAGGCGGGCGCGTCGGCTTCCCGGTGGTGCTGAAGGAGTACTCCCCTCCCTGGTCTTCGCCATCCCCGGAGCCCCTGGCCCTGAAGTAGTAGGTGGTGCCCGAGTACAGCCCGCTCACGTCGGCGTAGAAGGCGCCGGTCGTGGTCCGGCTGTCGTTGCCGGTCTGCCAAATGTAGACACCCGGCGCCGTCCCGTACTCGAAGCTGACAGTGATGCTCGCCGCAGTGCCCAGGCTCTTCACCACGCCATTCAGCCTGACCGTCGAGCCGGTGACGTTGGTGGCCGCCTCCGTGCTGACATCAGGAGGCGTCGGAGGCGCGGTGGTGGTCTTGAAGGCCAGGTCCCCGCCGAAGCTCACGCCGTTGGCTCCCTCCACCCTGGCCCGAAAATGGTACCAGGTCTCCGGCTTCAGGCCGCTGATGCCGGCGCTGTAGGGCCCGGTGGCGGTCATCTCCCTGGCCGGGGTGCTCTGCCCGTAGGTTGTCCCCTGGCCCCACTCAAAGGATACCTGCGCCGATGTCATGCCGGTCCCCAGGCTGTAGAGGTAGCCGTTGAGGGTGGCCATGGTCCCCAGGATGCGCGATGGCGCCACGGTGTTGACCGTGGGCGGCCAGTCCATGGCCGGCATGTCGCAGCGCTGCGGCCGGTAGTAGGCCGCCCTGTCCCCGGTGCCCAGCTGCCCGCCCTCGTTCCGGCCCCAGCCGTAGACGACGCCATCGGCCCGCACCCCCGCGGAGAACGCGTCCCCGGACGACACCACCACCCAGGCGTATGTCCCGGTCCGGGACGGCAGCAGCCGCTGCATCACGTCGCCCAGACCCAGCTCGCCATCGCCATTGGAGCCCCAGGACCACAGGCTGCCGTCCGACTGTATCCCATGGCAGTGCACCCGACCCGGATACACCGCCTGCCAGTTCGAGGCCTCACCCACCCGGGTGGGCAGGGCCCGGTTGTTGACGTCGCCCAGCCCCAGCTGCCCCTGCGTGTTCCAGCCCCAGCCCCACAGGGTCCCGTCCTGGCGCACGCCAAAGGAGTAGCGGAAGTCGGCTCCCACCGAGGCCCAGTTGGTGGCCGTCCCTATCTGGAACGGAGTGGTCCTCCGGCTCATGTCCCCCGTTCCCAGCTGGTAAGCCTCATTCCAGCCCCAGCCCCACAGGGTCCCGTCCGAGCGCACTCCCAGCGAATGGCGGTCGCCGGCCGCGATGGATACCCAGTTGGCGGCAGTGCCCACCTGCGTCGGAGAGGCACCGCCGGTGGCGCCCAGCTGCCCCTCATCATCGCTGCCCCAGGACCAGAGGGTCCCATCGGACCGCAGCCCCAGGGAGTGGTACTGCCCGGCCGCCACGGCCACCCAGTTGGTGGCGGTGCCCACCTGCGTGGGCGCGGTCTTCGACTGCCGGTTGCCCAGCCCCAGCTGACCGCTGCCGTTGTCGCCCCAGCCCCACAGGGTGCCGTCGGTGCGCACACCCAGGGAGTGGTACCACCCGGCCGCCACCGACTTCCAGTTGGCGGCGGTGCCCACCTGCTTCGGACTCATGCTGGCGTTCCTGTCGCCCGTCCCCAACTGGCCCCGGCTGTTGTTGCCCCACGCCCACAGGGTTCCGTTGGCGGTAACCAGCAGCGTGTGGAAGTAGCCGGATTCGATAGCGGCAGTGGCGCCGCCGGGCGCCGCGGCCTCCACCGTCCCCACCGGCACCAGCGAGCCGCCGCACAGGGCGGTGCCCAGCACTACCAGAACCACCAGCAGAGCTCCCAGCGCCCTGGCGTATTTCCCGACAAGAGTCCTCAACATACCTGCCTCACTTCCCCGATCCCGGACCTCCTGGAGAGACAAAAGCCGCCAGCACTCCTCAACTGAGCCGGCCGTAAATTATGATAGCAGCACCCTTGACCTCCCGCAAACCCACCCGGCCATCGTCAGTCCCGCACGTCCCTCCATCCACCCGGTCGCCTGGACACGAGGGAAATCGGGTCTCGCATACGACTAACAGATGTTATGGAACACAGGACTGGACACCGGGCCCGGCAGAGCGCCGCCCGGCGGACCGTACCCGTCTGCTACCGGTGCGGCGGGGAGTTTGCGCACTACTCCCGCGTCCCCGCCTCCCATGTCGCCGCCTGCAGACGCGTCAACCCGCACTACCTCTACCTCTGCCCCATAGAGCCGTGCCACCACGCCCCGTTTTCCACCTGGAGGAGGGCAGCCCTGCACATCCGGCGGGACCATGCCGGGGACTGGCAGGCCAGGGAACCGTCCGTGGGGGTCGCCCGCATAATCCGCATGAAGAGGGAGGAGTACACGGGGCATAGGGGGCGCCCGGCCTAGAGAGTCCACCCCTGCCGGCCGTGCTGCGCGATCCTCATGAGCACGTCGCCGGACTGCTGCTCCAGGGCGGCGGCCAGCTTCTCTTCGGTGACCGTGGAGAAAGGTATCACCACCCGCGACGGGAAGACCCGCACGTGCTCCTTGCCGCCGACGATCTGGCCCTGGTACACCGTCACCGCATTGAGCGGCTCGGATTGGCCTCCCCACGCCACCTCCACGTCCACCGCCACAAAACCCTCCTGCCAGTAGTCCGG
>CALMBS010000002.1 GCA_937860285.1 uncultured Chloroflexota bacterium | reverse complement strand
TGCCGCCTCTTCTTTCTCCTGCCTCAGTTGCTCCGACAGCGCCACCGCCTGGGCCAGATCCTGGCTGGCCTGCCGGGACTGGGCCACGGCCTCATCCCTCTCCGTCAGAGACTGCTGGGCGCGAGCCTGGGCCTGGTCCTTCTCCTGGCTGAGCTGCTGGGCCCTGGCCAGCGCCTCTTCCTTCTCTCGATTCAGCTGCTGAGACAGGACGACGGCACCTTCCATGTCCCTCTTGAACTGCTGGGCCTGGGCCTGGGCCCCATCCCTCTCCTGGCTGGATTGCTGGACCTGGGCCAGGGCCTGGTCCCTCTCCTGCGTCAACTGCTGAGACAGGGCTATGGCGCTCTCCATCTCCTGCTTAGACTGCTGGACCCGGGCCAGGGCCTGGTCCTTTTCCCGGTTCAGCTCCTGGGACATGGCCACTGCCCCTTCTATGTCCTGCTTCAGCTGCTGGGACCGGAATACGGCTTCATCCTTTTCCAGCTGAAGCTGCTTGACCAACTCGACCGCCTCGGCGAGCCTCTGCAGAACAGGTGTCTGTTGATCCATGGCGACACACTCCCTTCTCAGCGTGGAACGAGTGGTCTCAGGTTACAGGCAGTTTGTCACAGGCGAGTCTCAGCGGCCGCCCTCCGGTTCGCATTGAGTTCTCAAATAGGCAGCGGGGGGCGTCTAGAAGTGGAGCAGTCCCGAGAGGGACCCTTCGTCCACCGGGCCAACGACAGCCAAGTTCAGTTTCTCGCTCCGGAACAGGTCCCTGGCCACCCTCATAATGTCGCCGGCGCCGATGGCCTCGATCCGGGCAATGACCTGCTCGATGGACAGGATGTGGCCCAGGAGGAACTCCTGGCCGCCGATCCAGGAGGAGACGCTGCGAGTGTCTTCCATCCGAAGCAGCATGCGTCCCTTGCAGTACTCCTTGGTCTTCCTCAGCTCTGGTTCCGGGACGCCCTCCTTTATCCGGCTGAGCTCGGACAGGATGGCGGTGACCGTGGCCGGCACCTGTCTCGGGTCCACCCCGGCATAGACCGTGAGGGCCCCGGTGTCCAGGAAATGGTCCACGCAGCTGCTTATGGCATAGGCCAGCCCCTTCTTCTCCCTGATCTCCAGGAAGAGGCGGCTGCTCATCCCCTCGCCGAGCATGGCGCTGAGCAGGTCCAGGGTGAAGCGGTCCGGATCGCGAAGCGACAGTCCGGGCACCGCCAGGCAGAGGTGGGCCTGCTCGGTGTCACGCTCCTCCACCTTCATCCGGGGCCGCCGCTGCCGGCCGTTCACCGGGACCCACTCCTGGCGTGCGGCCTGCCTCCAGTGCCCGAAACCCTTCTCCAGTCCGGCCACGATCTCCCTGTGGGTGATATCGCCGGCAACGCTCACCACCGCGTTGTTGGCCACGTACTGGCGCTTGAGATAGCGCAGCATGTCCTTCCTGGTCATCCTGGCCACGGTGGCCTTGCTGCCGGCCACGTCCCGCCCCAGGGGCTGGTCGGGCCACATGACCTCATCGAGGAGCAGGTCGACGCGGTACTGCGGCGAATCGAAGGACATGTTGATCTCCTCCGTGATCACCTGCCGTTCCTTCTCTATCTCCTCAGGCTCGAACCTGGAGTGCGACAGCATGTCCGCCAGGACATCGATGGCAATCGGGAAATGGGGCTGGGCCACTTTGCACCAGTAGATCGTCAGCTCTTTGTCGGTGCCGCCGTTAAGCACACCGCCGACACCCTCGATGGCCTCGGAAATGTCCTTGGATGTGGGCCTCTTCTTCGCACCCTTGAAACAGAGGTGCTCGATGAAGTGAGAGATGCCGGCCTGCCCCGGACTCTCATACCTGGAGCCGGCCCCCACGATAACACCGATGGAGACCGAATGCACGTGAGGTATGCTGGCGGTCACAATCCTCAGGCCGTTATCCAGGGTGGTCTTCTTGTGCAATTGGCCTCTCCAAGCAGTCCATTCTAGGGTGGCGGTATTGGGGTGTCAAAAGATCATCGATCGGCCCGATCATCGATCGGCATCGTCCTGGGTCAGGGCAGGCTTGTGCCGCTCCCTCTGACGCTTCTCGGACACTATGGGCTGCGTCTCGGCCTCCCTCTCCCTCGGCCAGAGAAACACGCGGTAGAACACGAGGGCCGAGATGGTCAGGGCGAAGAAGGTGAATATCACTATCCAGTCAAAAACCCCCTGGGTCATGGTCAGCAGCGCTGCCCAACCGCCGATGCCGAAGGCGTAGAAGAGGACGAAGGCGATGTGGACGCTCCACAGGGTCTCCCACGCCCCCCGGACCCCCTTCTTGTCACCGCCCTCTACAAACCGGCGGTAGTCTCCCAGCTGCAGCTCGGAGTCCATGAGGGCGTTGGCCACCCGCGAGTAGCGCACCATCAGCACCCTCAGCGCATGGTTCATGAAGAAGCCGAACAGCGACAGCGCCAGCCCGAAAGCCGCAATGTACCAGAATGAGGGCCACTCCCAGGCAATCACCGCCAGGAGCGCCGCAAAGACGCCGCTGATGCAGTTCGTCATCCAGAGACGGGTGTTCTCCTGCTGCCGGGCCTGCAGCCAGTACTGCCCGAAGGCGACGTAGGCGCTCTCCTCCCGTCTGAGCATAGGTCCTCCCTCCGTGTCCGGCCTGCCAGGCCTCATTGCCAGGATGATAGCGCAATCCTATCTCCGGCGAAAGAGGTCCAGGAACCGATCCTCATACTCACCGAAAAGGCCCCATCGCCGCAGCTCGGCCTCCAGCTCGGACACCCTGGACCTCTCGGCAGCGGCTTCGCGGAAAAGCTGCTCGATCATGTAGCGGGCGTGCCGGGGGATGCTGCCGTCCATGCCCAGCATCCCGCGCATCCCCATCTCCATCACGTTGCTGCCGAGCGACTGGCGGGTGATGTCATGGATAAACTTCATCAGCGAGATGTCCCACAGCTGATCAACGCCCTTGATGATGGCGGTCAGCGGATTCCCCGACCTCTCGATCTCCTGGTTGATGTTCTCGATGACCGACTCCACCGGGCTGGCCAGTATGTTCATGCCGGCAGGCTCGTTCCGGTACCGATAGAGGAGTCCCGGCTCGTTGGCGCCGTAAGTGCGCAGGACGTATTCGGCGTACTCCTGGCCATGCTCGAATCCCTGGAAGAGGTTCATCAGATAGTAGGGGGTGACGATCTTCGGCTTCTCGGCGATCACCCTCCCTTCACGGACTACCGTCTCCTCCGTGTTGCCGGTGATGTCAGTGTACACCGGCTGCGTCAGCAGGTAGTAGCGGATGTCGCTCACGCCGAAGGTGGCCAGGGACTGCCGCGGAGGCCGCACCAGCTCGGTATGGGCGATGGCATCGCGGATTCTCTCGTCGGTTTCCACGGTCGCAGACGTCAGATGATGAACTTGATGGCGCGGAAGTTCTGCTCCACCCGCTGCTTGCCTTCGATGATACTGCCCATCTCGGTGGAGTGCCCCGGCAGCAGGTACTCCACGTCCAGCTGCGAGACTCTTTCGATGCTCTGCTTGAGGATGGTGATACTGCCTCCGGGGAAGTCCGTCCGGCCCACGCCGCCGTTGAAGACCAGATCACCGGTGATGAGGACCTTCTTCGCCCCCCAGTACAGACAGACAGATCCGGGCGAGTGCCCCGGAGTGTGCAGGACGGTGAGGGCGACCTGCTTCTCGTCCCTTCCCAGGTTCAGGTCGCCCTCGGCCAGGTGGATCAGGGGGTCCAGCCTGACCGCCTTCATGCCGAACATGTTGAACATGCGCTCGCCGGCCATGCGATAGTATTCGTCGGCCTCCCGGTGAATAGCCACGACGGCCTTGTTGATCTTCCCCTTGCCGTCAGTCCGGGTGCTCCTCTCCACAATGGTCTCCGTCGCCTGGCAGTGGTCCGGGTGGGCATGGGAGTTGATGATGAGTCCAATGTCCTCCACCCTGAATCCATCGCTTCCCATCGCATCGGTCAACGAATCCAGGCAGCCTTCGTAGGTCTCGTTCACCACGAACCCGGGATCCACGATCACATGCGGCCTCTCGCCTCTCAGCGCGTTGGGGAAGAGGTAGGTGTGGCTGTTGTTTCCGTGGCCGGACCAGATGTAGCAGAACAAGTTGTCGAAAAGCTTCCGGGACCTGTGCAGCATGAGAGCTCCTTTTGAAGGCAGCTACAGTATATCGTAAAATACGAACGGAGGCGAAACGGTGATCCGGGCCATCTTCTTTGACTGGTTCAACACCCTCACCACCTACCACCCGCCGCGCGAGGACGCCTATGCCGCGGCCTGCAGAGACCTGGGATTCGAGGTGGCCCCGGGGGATCTGAGCCGCGGGCTGCTGCTGGCAGACCAGTTCTACAGCGGCGAGAACGGCCGGTCGCCGCTGAAGGGGCGCACCGCGACAGAGATGGCGGACCTGCACACCAGGTACGGCCAGCTGATTCTGCAAGCCGCAGGCCTGCCGTCAGACCGGGGCACCGTGTTGCTGGTAATGGAGAAGATGAGGGGCAGGTTCACCGATCCGCACTTCGCCCTGTACGCCGATGTGCTGCCGATGCTCCGGACACTCAAGGCCCGCGGCCTGATAATGGGGCTCATCTCCAACATCGACCGGGACATCCGGCCGGTCTGCCGCCAGCTGGGGCTGGACCCGTACCTGGTCCACGTCGTCACCTCCAGGGACGTTGGCTCCGAGAAGCCGCGGCCCACCATCTTCCTGGCGGCCCTGAGGGAGGCCGGGGTGAGGGCCGCAGAGGCGGTCTACGTGGGCGATCAGCCCGACTGCGACGTGGCGGGGGCGCGGGGCGTGGGGATGACGCCGGTGCTCATCGACCGGTACGAGCTCTTCCCGGAGACCGTCGACTGCCTGCGCCTCCGGTCCCTGGAAGAGCTCGCCGACCACGTGTAGCCCGGCCTCTCCCTACTGAGAGATCAGCCACTCCATGGCTTCGGCGCGGGTCTTGCAGACATGGTAGTGCCGCCCGGTCACCCTGATGACGGCCTGCATGAGGATGAACAGCACCCCCTCGACCCCCACCACCGCCGAAGCCTTAATGTAAGGAGTGTTCCCTCTGGAAAAGGCCTTGAGCGCAGCAGCGCTGTCCCTGCTGTAGACCGCATGGGTAGCGTCGGTGAGAATAAGCGCGCTCTTGGGCGGCAGCTTCCTGATCTGGGCCTGGCCCTCCACCATCACGGCGATGGCCTCTTCGGGCGTGGTATAGCCGAAATCCACGATGCCGATCTGCTTCCCTTTGTAGTTCACGAACCGGAAGGTCTTGGTGAACTCCCCCGAAGGAGGCGGAACCCTGCGACTGGCTTCCTTCTTCTCCGTGTCTGCAACTGCTATCATTGGAGCCCTCCCTTCCCCAAGCCGCGGTGAGCCGCTGGCGTCTCGCCTCCGAACCGCCAGCAGGCCCCCGGCATCGGCCCTGTGACCGTTCTGCTGTCCCCGGCTTCGGGTGATCAGCACGCGACGATCGGCGCAGGGTCCAACCTCAGAGTACCTCACGCGAGTGCCAGCTTCGTCTCAGGAGAGTCCCGTTCTATCACAATGCTCTCACATCCGACGACTACTCAGCCCCGGGCAGGACCGGGAGACACCACCGTCAGCGGTCGCGGGCGGCGCGGCGACAGAGCGGGCCGCACCGCGCATGCGCGCCTGCGCTATCCCTGGCCGCCGGCCGCGCCCTGCTGGTCCCTCACCCTGACCAGGACGTCTTCGACGGCCTTCTGCCATCGCTGCGTCAGGTACCTCAGGTCGAGCCTCATCTGGCTGGTCCCCACTTTGAGCCATTGCTCGGGCGCCGACAGCTTGAGCCCCTCCGGGCCGCGACCTTCGCCGAAGCGGATGACTATCTGCTCCTGCTCCTTGGTGATGGACTCCACGCCCAGCTGGCCGGCCAGGAGCTTGACGCCGAGCAGGTAGAGAAGGTTCTCCACCGGTTTGGGCAGCCTGCCGAACCGGTCCACCATCTCTTCCCCCACCTGCGCGGCCTGGTCCCGGTCCGCCGCCCGGGCCAGCCGCTTGTAGATGTCCAGCCGCGCGGTCAGGTCCGGCACGTAGGATTCCGGTATGTAGGCCGTCAGGGGCAGGTCCACCACGACGGGCGGTACCTGGGGCTTGAACACCTCGGCCGGCTCCTGGCCGGCCTGCAGCGCCCTCATCTGCTTGATGGACTCTGAGAGCATCTGGCAGTACAGGTCGAAGCCCACCGCGGCAATGTGCCCGCTCTGCTCCGCGCCGAGCAGGTTGCCGGCCCCGCGGATCTCGAGGTCCTTCATCGCTATGCGGAAGCCCGCCCCCAGGTCGCTGGCCTCGAAGATGGTCTGCAGCCTCTTCTCGGACGCGGGGGTCAGGTGCTTGCCCTTGCTGTAGAGGAAGTAGGCATAGGCCCGCGTGCTGCTGCGGCCGATCCGCCCGCGCAGCTGGTACATCTGGGCCAGGCCCAGCTTGTCCGATTCGCTGACGATGATGGTGTTGGCGTTGGGGATGTCCAGACCGGACTCGATGATGCTGGTGCAGACCAGGACATCGGTCTTCCCCTGGTAGAAGTCCAGCATCACCGCCTCGAGCTTCTCCTCCTTCATCTGGCCGTGCCCGCAGGCTATCTCGGCCTCGGGCACCATCTCCTTCAGGCGGCGGGCCACCCGCCCGATGGTCTGCACCCGGTTGTGGACGAAAAATACCTGCCCCTGGCGGGCCAGCTCGCGGAGGATGGCGTCGCGGACCAGGGTCTCGTTATAGTCGGAGACATAGGTCCTGATGGGCAGGCGCTCCTCGGGAGGTGTCTCCAGGGTGCTCATGTCCCGCACCCCGACCAGGGACATGTGCAGCGTGCGGGGGATGGGCGTGGCCGTCAGGGTCAGCACGTCCACCTCCCTCCGAAGCTGCTTCAGGCGCTCCTTGTGCCCCACCCCGAAGCGCTGCTCCTCGTCGACCACCAGCAGGCCCAGGTCCTTGAAGGCCACGTCCTTCTGCAGCAGGCGATGGGTGCCGATGACGATGTCGACGGTGCCGCTCCGCAGGCCTTCCACGGTGGCCTCCATCTCCTTATCGGAGCGGAACCGGCTCAGCATCTCCACCTTTATGGGGCAACGGGACAGCCGCTGGCTGAAGGTGTTGAAGTGCTGCTGGGCCAGGACCGTGGTGGGCACCAGCACCGCCACCTGCTTCTGGTCCATGACCGCCTTGAACGCCGCCCGCAGCGCGATCTCCGTTTTGCCATAGCCGACGTCACCGCAGACCAGCCGGTCCATGGGCTTGGGCCTTTCCATGTCCTCCTTCACCTGCCTCACCGCCTCCACCTGGTCCGGTGTCTCCGTGTACGGGAAGGAGGCCTCCAGCTCTTGCTGCCAGACGGTGTCCGGCGAGAAAGCGAAGCCGGGGAGCACCTCCCGGGTAGCGTACAGCTTGAGCAGCCCCTCGGCCATGTCCCGGGCGGATTCCCTGACCCTCTGCTTGGCCCGGGACCACTCCTGCGTGCCCAGACGGCTCAGCGACGGGGGGTCGCCGCTGGACCCCACGTACCGGCTCACCCGGTCCGCCTGATCGGTGGGGACGTAGAGCATGTCCCCGGTGGCATACTCCAGCGTCATGTACTCGCGCTCCACGTCAGCCACCCGCACCTTCTTCATGCCGTGGAACCGGGCGATCCCATGGTCCAGGTGGACGGCGTAGTCCCCCGGCGAGAGGTCCAGCATGATCGTCCTGTCGGGCGGCAACGGCCTCCGGGCCGGCGGCGGCGACTTGAAGAAGCCGAAGACCTCTGCGTCAGTGAAGACGGCCAGCTCGCGGGGCAGGGACCACCCCTCGGGCAGCGAGCCGTGGACCAGGGTCACGGAACCACGCGGCGGCAGGTACTCGATGCTCTGGAGAGGTGCAGCCAGGATGTCCTCCTCTCCCAGCGCTTCGCTGATCCGGGAGGACTGGAGCGAGACGACCAGCACCCGGTAGCCCTCGGCGGCCAGGTTCCTGGTCTGGGCCACGAAAGGCTTCAGCTGATTGCCGTAGCTGGCCAGGGAGGTGAACATGGCCGAGTCGGCTTCGGCGCCGGCCGTGGACCACCGCCTCAGGGCCAGCAGATGCCTGGCACGGCGAACCTGGTCGGTGAACTCAGCATAGCCCAGGGGCGGCTCGCCGGGCCCGCGGGGCCCGCGGCCGCCGTCCGGGCCCGTCGTCAGGCCATCGCCCTCCTCGTCTCCGGTCTCTTCGTCCAGGGCCGACCGGATGCCTTCGGGGTCGGCCTGGACCACCAGGGACGCGTCGGGCAGGTACGTCATCAGCGTGCCGGTGGCCGGCCAGGCCTTCTCCGTGGCGGCGACAACCTCGACGGTGGGCACCGTCCTCAGAGACCGCTGCGTCCGGGGGTCGAAGAGGCGTATGCTCTCGGCCCGGTTGCCCAGCAGCTCGATCCTGACGGGCAGCTCGCTGTTGGGTGGGAAGACGTCGAGGATGCCGCCGCGGTGGCTCATGGTGCCCGGCACCTCCACCAGGTGCTCGCGGCGGTAGCCCATCCTACTCCACCTGGCCAGCATCTCCATCAGGTTGACCTCGGCGCCCTGCTTCACCTCATGGCGGCTGGCGGCGAACTCGCTCATAGCCACGGTCCGGGCCGCCGCGGCGGCCGCGGCAGCCACCACGATCGGGCTTCCGCTGTCGCGCCCTCCACCACCGACGCCAGCCAGACCGGCCAGCACTTTAAGCCGCTGCTGCTGGTGGAAGGGGTCCCGCCCCCCGCGCTCCGGGGAACCGGGTCCGTCGCCGGGGAGAAGGAGGACCCTGGTCCGGCCGTCGCACCAGACCAGCAGCTGCTCGTAGAAGACCCTGGCGTCCTGTGAAGTCGGCACCACTACCAGCACGGGAAGGCCCAGCTCACGGTGCAGTGCGGCCACCAGGTAAGGCCGCGCCGCCGGGTGGGCCGCTACCACCCGTTCGCCCGGCCGCTGGCGCATGTCGCGGATCAGCCGGCCGGACTCCTCCGAGTCGATGGCCAGCTTCGTGAGGAATGAAAGGTTCACGGTTCCTTCGCAAACGCCGACGGGGCTAGCCCGGGGAGACTAGCCCTGCCGGCTCCATATCCGCCCTGATTCTAGGGCACCGCGGACAGCCACGCAAACCCCCGAGGGCAGCGGGTGATGCCGGGACGGGGCCGCGGCGCCCGTCTAGCCGATGGTAGTATCGACGTCCTTCTTGACGTCTATGCCCCGCGGGACGTCCAGCTTCGCCTCGAGGTGCCATCTGGTGGAGCTGCCCCCGCCGGTCACCACCTGGGCGATCTTGACCGCCTGGCCCACCGCGCCTTCGAGCTGGGGGCCTCCCACGTTCAGGATGTCGGCCGGTATCTGGATCTCGAAGGGGTACTCCGCTCCCTGGCTGTACTCCTTCTCGCCGTCCAGGTTGACCTTGAAATCGTAGACCCGCTGCTTCTCCTGTCTCCTGTCTCCGCCGGCCAGGCCTCCTCCGTGCGTGGTGGTCCGCTCTCCGATCAGCGAGATGATGACCCCCTTGGCCGCCACCGGCTTCTTGACGGTCAGGGTGACCTGGCCCGAGATCGTCTCTCCAGGCGCAAAGTGGGTCCTGGGAACGGCGACCTCGATCTTGCCCTTGTCGAACATACGCACCTCCTTCAACGCTGGTGAGATGACCCCATCAGGCGCAGCCCGACGGGGCTTCAGCCGGCAGAGAGTCTAGCACAAGTCCAGGGGCGCCGCCGGCGCGTTCGCTGCCCCCCCCCGGGCCGCGGCGCCGGCCCGCCCTTCCAGCTTTCCAAAGCAGCGGCGTTTCGCTATGATATTACGCATCGTGCTGAATAATGAATATGGGCGCTGAGAGGTGCTGATTATGAAGAGCGAGGTAGTCAAGAAGGGCATCGAGCGGGCCCCACACCGCACACTGCTGCGGGCGCTGGGCTGCACCGACAAGGACCTGGAGCAGCCGTTCATCGGGGTAGTCAACAGCTTCAGCGAGATCGTTCCGGGCCACGTCCACCTGCGCGACATTGCCGAGGCAGTGAAGAGCGGCGTGCGCCAGGCGGGGGGAACACCCTTCGAGGTGAACACCATCGCCGTCTGCGACGGGATCGCCATGAACCATCCGGGCATGCGGTTCAGCCTGCCCAGCCGGGAGCTGATCGCCGATTCGGTGGAGGTCGTGGCCCAGGCCCACGCCTTCGACGCCCTGGTTTTCATACCCAACTGCGACAAAGTGGTCCCGGGAATGCTCATGGCCGCCTTGCGGCTTAACGTCCCGTCCATTTTCATCAGCGGCGGACCCATGCTGGCCGGCCACCTGGACGGCCAGAAGGTGGACGTCAACAGCGTCTTCATGGCCGTGGGCAAGGCCGCCCAGAAGAAGATGACGCCGGCCGAGCTGACGGAACTGGAGAAGGCGGCCTGTCCGGGCTGCGGCAGCTGCGCCGGGATGTTCACCGCCAACACCATGAACTGCCTCACCGAGGCCCTGGGAATGTCCTTGCCCGGCAGTGGCACCATCCCGGCCGTGGACGCCCGGCGGACCCAGCTGGCCCGGTCGGCGGGGCAGGCGGTGGTCCGCCTCCTCCAGGAGGGCCTC
>CALMBS010000001.1 GCA_937860285.1 uncultured Chloroflexota bacterium | reverse complement strand
GCAGGACTTTGAGAGGATACTGACGGAGCCGCGCAACTCCCTCACCAACCAGTACCAGGCTTTGCTGGCCACCGAGGGGGTGAAGCTGGAGTTTGCCGAGGACGGGATACAGGAGATAGCCCGGCTGGCGGCCCTGATGAACGAACGGATGGAGAATATCGGCGCTCGGAGGCTTTTCACCATAATAGAGAAACTAGTGGAGGACTTAAGCTTCACTGCATCGGAGCGGAAGGGAGAGCGGGTCGTGATTGACGCTGATTACGTCTCGCAACAGGTGGGGAGCTTAGTCAAGGACGAGAATCTGAGCCGGTATATATTGTGAGGTGAAATGACGGAACAGGCGGCCCCTACTAGCAGCGTGGTATCGGTGAAGTTGCTCCTGGAGGCGGGAGCCCACTTCGGGCACCAGGTGGGACGGTGGAACCCGAAGATGAAGAGGTACATCTTCATCGAACGCAACGGCATCCACATCATCAACCTGGAGCAGACCATCAACCTGCTGGACAAGGCCTCGAAGTACGTGACGGAGCTGGTCTCCCAGGGGGGAGACATACTCTTCGTGGGCACCAAGAAGCAGGCGCAGGAAGCCATCGAGCAGGAATCCAAGCGGTGCGGTATGCCGTACGTGAACCAGCGGTGGATTGGCGGCATGCTGACCAACTTCAACGTGATACAGTCGCGCGTTGACTACCTGGTCCACCTGGAAGACCAGCGGACCCGGGGGTTCTTCCATCGTCTGCCCAAGAAGGAGGTGCTGAAGCTGGAGCGCAAGATCCAGCGGCTCAACCACCAGATGGGCAGCTTCAAGGAGATGACCAAGTTCCCCAGTGCGCTCTTCATCGTCGATCCGTCCAAGGAGCGGCTGGCGGTGGCCGAGGCCAGGCACCTCGGTGTGCCCATAGTGGCCGTGGTCGACACCAACTGCAACCCGGACGAGATAGACTACCCGATCCCGGGCAATGATGATGCCGTGAGAGCGGTGAAGCTCATGTGCACCAAGATGGCGGAAGCCGTGCTGGAAGGCAAGAGGATCCTGGAGAAGGCTGAGCGGGAGAGTGCGGAGATAGCCGGCAAGGAAGCCATCGACAGCCTGGAATCGCTGTCATTCAGCCCTGAGGAGGAGAAGCGCAGTGGAGATTTCAACGACGCAAATAAAGGAGCTTAGGGATAGGACCAGTGCCGGCGTGATGGAGTGCAAGCGGGCACTGCAGCAGGCCGACGGCAGTATCGATCGGGCCTGCGAGATACTGAGAGAGCAGGGGCTGGCCCGGGCGGAGAAGAAGGCCGACCGGACCGCCTCTCAGGGCCTGGTCGAGGTCTATGTTCACGGCGGGGGCCGCATTGGGGCCATGGTGGAGGTGAACTGCGAGACCGACTTCGTGGCCCACACTGACGAGTTCAAGACCATGGTGCACGACCTGGCGCTGCAGATAGCAGCCACCGATCCGCGGTTCACCTCACCCGCGGATATCCCCGGGGAGGAGAAGGACAAGGTCGTTCCGGAGGAGGTCTGTCTCCTCTCCCAGCCATTCATCCGTGATCCGTCCCGGAAGATCTCCGACATCGTGGCGGATGTCTCCGCCAAGATGGGCGAGAAGGTGGCCGTGCGCCGGTTCGCCAGGTTCGAGCTGGGCAAGTAGCGTGTGGCGCGCTGATGCGCGCGTGCGCAGTCTTCTGAGCACGACGAGTTGTGGAGGCTGACCTTAGCGGCAAAGTAGCAGTGGTGACCGGTTCCAGCAAGGGGATCGGCCGGGCCATAGCTGTCAGACTGGCCGAAAACGGCGCCTCCGTGGTGGTTAACGCCAGGACGCCCGGCCCCGCGCTGGAGCTGGTGGAGCAGCTCCGGGCCATGGGTCGGGAGGCCTGCTTCGACCCGGCTGATCTCCACGTCTACCAGGACGTGAAACGCCTGTTTGACGACGCCGTGGAGCGGTTCGGCCACGTCGACATCGCGGTGGCCACCGGCGCCGCGGCCGGACCCCCTCCCCAGCCATTCCACCAGATCGACCCCGGGTCATACGCTGACTGCATGGCCAGCCACCTTTTCACCCGGCTTCATGTGGTGAGGGCGGCCATGGACCACATGATGGTGCGACAGTCTGGTAAAATCATCATGGTGACGACGGACGCCGGGAGGTCCCCGACGAGGGGAGAGTCGCTGATCGGCGGCGCCGCGGCGGCCTTGGTGCTGATGACGAAGGCGCTGGCCATGGAGCTGGCCCGCTACAAGGTCCGCATCAACACCATCTGCACCACGGTCACCAGGGATACGCCGGGCTATGATAAGGCGACGTCGGAGGTGGGGACCCGCATGGCCGACATATTCAAGAAGGCCGAGGAGCGGATGCCGTTCGGCATAAACCGGCCGGATGACCTGGCCCAGATGGCGCTCTTCCTGGCATCGGACGACTCGAACCAGATCACGGGGCAGACCTTCTCCATCACCG